>JBGSVU010000060.1:0-3373 GCA_041752775.1 Pirellulaceae bacterium
AGGACGCCCCCGCAGTCGCTCCAGGGGACACTCCTTTTTCGCTGGCGGTTGGACTCAAAGAAAATCTCCCGGACAAGAACGATGGAACGGTGGACAGAAAAATGGCAAAAAACGGCGGGCCAATCGAACCAGGATTCTAAAGGCTTGCCTGCCCCTACAAAAGTCCGCTTGCGACGGAGAGCCTATTTGTCCCGTCAGCCCCCTACGCGTTTCAGTTTGCCCGGCCACGGTTTGACTCCACGACGCTGCTATCCTCCTCCGGGATTCCTCCACACTGGATTCTATTGCCGGCCGAATCTGTCGGCACGCCAAGCTCATTCGCGACAAAACGACACGCACTGGAGGCGCATCCCGAATGGCAGTCCCGACTGGATCATTCGCGGGCCAGTTTCAGTTCGTCGTCCGCAGGATCATCGCCCGCAGGTTCTGCCCCCCAGCCTTCTGCGTCTGTTCCCGTTCCCGCAGGTCGCACAAATTGATAACCGCCAGTCCGCAACTTTCCCTTTCGCCGGGCGACGTCGGGCAGCGAGCCGATTTTGGCGGTCAGCGTCAGCTCGTCCGCAACGTACATTCTCACCAGCCGCCGCCCTGCCACGGCCAATTGATAGTGCACGCGCCGTTTGGAGCGGTCCCAGAAGACTTCGCGAACCATTCCCACCAGCGGACGGTGTCGCCCCATGCGCGAACGGACTTCGACAAATTCACCCAGGTGGAATTCGGGTTCGGGCACTTCGGTCCACATCCCGGGGCGGGCGCGAAACGACAACCTCCCATACTGATAGAGATTCCATCCCTCCTCTTCGTCGCGGCAGGAAAAGACCCTGACGCCCGGAATCAGATGCCCCGCCACAAAGCGGTCGTCTTCGTGAATCCAGCCCTCACCCGGCACCGGCCACCACAGGAAGCAGCCGAACCGCAGGGGCCGAACCAGCGAACTTTCGGTTGCCTGAATCAATGGCATGTTTCACTCCAGGGTTGTGAATCCGCCCGGGAAACTCCCTCCAACTCCCAGTCAGTCGGAACGGGATCAGGATCCTGCCTCTCCAGCCGAAAAAAATTACCTCAGCGCCCCCAACAATTCCGCGATTCGTTGTTGAGTCATCATGTCTGCGGTGACGACCAGTGCCTGGGAAGTCTGCCACCATCCGATCGCAGCGTCCCCTCCCGCCGAACGCCAGATATCCGGATTGATCGTCGTTTGAATCAGGTTGATCAGGGCGGCGATATTTTCGTCACCGGGGGCAAAGTTTCCCTTCATCCACTCCATCTGACCGGCGGGACCACCGGCAAGAAAACCGGCCATCCGCAAATGCCGCTGGTGGAAACTCTCGAGCGCGATCAGCGTACCGGCAGCGGAATCTTCCGTCTGGTCCAGCAGCGTTGCCTTTTGTTCCCGGCGTTTCAGCTCGCGAGCCATATCGCCCAGCCTGGCGGCAATCCTCGCCCGCGAACCACCGACGACTCCTCCCAAAGGGAATTGTGGATGCCGGACCAGCTCTTCATGCAGGCGGCACAAATCGAGAACCGCTGCGGTCAGCAACGCCCCTTCGGCGTCCTTCGACCGTTTGATGGCGGCAGCCGTATCAAGCCGCAATTCGCGTACCGCACGACCGTTCACGCCATCATGAACACGGCCATGGACCTGACCATCCGAATGGGTCTGCAACGCGGCGCAGAAATTCCCAAGTGACATCAGACCCGAAGAAACCAGACCCAACGAAATCAAACCAAGCGTGACAGCTCCAGCAAACTTCCCAAACATGACAGATCCTCCATCGCCCCGTGCAAGGCTTATTGTAGCAGATTCTCCCTGCGGACACCCGTCCAGGCGATATGGGCTGCGATCCAGCCGCAGAAGGCTCCAGCCAGCAAATCGGATGGCCAGTGCGCCCAGGCTACCACCCGCTGCAAACAGGCCAACACCGCAAGAACCGCGAAAAAGCACCGCCCCCGCGGAAAAATCCACGACATGCACAACGCCAAAACCACGGCGTTGGCCGAATGCCCCGACGGAAAAGAATCCGACAGGTATTTCCACTGCTCATTTTCAGCAACCCAGGCCTCCGGCAGCCGCCCGAAACCGAGCCACGTCTCCATCCCGTCAACCTCACCATCCATCCGTCCATGAAAATAGGCCGGCCGAATGCGGTGAACCACCAGTTTCACCAGATTCACCAGCGCGCCCGCCAACAGCCATCCCCCCAGCATGCGCAACGCCAGGCGCTTCAGGTCCGGACGCAAAACCACCAGGCCCACTGCGACCAGTACCAGCCCGGTGCCATGCCCAAACAATTCCAGCAACTGAAAGACCCGTTTCAGATCGCCCGGCCAGTCGTCGATCTGCGCGTTCGCTTCAATCAACACATCGAATGGCAGCAGAATCCCAAACCCCACCAGCAGCAACAGCCCAGGGAACACTCTGCGCCACAGCGGCGGGCGGGTCAGGCCCGGCGGGAACCTTCGGGTTTCAGACTTGTTCATCGGGCTCAACGTGCTGAATTTCATCACGCAACTGGCGATTGGAAGAAAACCATGCGAGGGCGCCCAGGCCGGCCACAAACAGCAAGGTCAACCGATAGACGATTGCCACGAGGACTTCGCCGGATTCGCCCTCTCCCCCGGCCGATTCCACCACCCGGCCTTCCGAGGCGAGGAATCCCCGATAAAGCCAGGCCAGCGCCATTTCCATTCCGCCGATTCCGCCAGGCAGTGGCAAACTGTTGGCAACCATCGAGATGGGGGCAATCACAAAATGCTCTGACAGGCCCGGATCATCACCCGGCAAAAACATTGCCACAAACCAGATCGCAAAGACAAACAGCACGTTGACCAGAAAACTCAGCAGGATCGCTCCGACAATCGCATCCACCCGGTTTCGATAGAGCATGAAAATGGCCGTCATCCGTTTCAAAACCGGGCCGCCCACAGTCAACCGTTCCAGCCCGCGATACCAGCGGGTCTTGCGGAAACGCGCTACCTGCATCATCAAACCAATCCCCAGAAATCCTGCGGCGGCCAGCGCTCCGCAAACCATGCAGGTCCAGCGAATCGCGGCGGCTGCCGCCGGGTCGAGGTTGCCCACAAACAGGTCGCGACAAAACCAGTACCCGACCGCGGCGAACAGAAACATCGAGAACATGCCGATTGCCCGGTCGAGAAAAACACTCGCCACCGCTTCGGCCTTTCGCCCCGGCGATTTCCGCGCGGCGAACCAGGCGCGCAGACTGTCGCCGCCCACGACGCCAAATGCCACCACCGACAGCATGTTTCCGATCAACCCAATGCGGATCGATTCCCCGACTGTCAGCGGCAGTCCCAGCGCGTGCCCCATCCAGTACCACCGCACAAAACCGGCGAAATGCGCCAGGGCCAC
>JBGSVU010000061.1:0-23278 GCA_041752775.1 Pirellulaceae bacterium
ATACGAATTGGACAACACACCAATGACGAGGGCACCGGAGAAAACGCCGAATTCGACACCCATCCAGGCGGTCCCCATCCGGGCAACCAGATAGGCGACCCATGCGACCAGGCAGATCACAGGCCATTGGCGCCGGCGGGCCTGCAACAGAACTGCAAAGGCAAACGGAGCTGAGATCAGCGCGATCCACTCCGTCCATGCGGGCAGTGGCACGACCCCCGGGGCGACCGGACGCCAGTGTTGTCCCAGCCGCCAGGCCAGGCTGACACCGACGGCCAACGTCAGAAAAATAACACCCGCGCCGGCCAGCCGCGCCACACCCGAACTGAGATGTTTGGTCGCCAGCTCCGTCATCGCGACGGTAAACGAAAAACCGGGGAACAGAATGATCAGCGCGCCCATCGTGGCCAGCCGGTCATCGAGCGGAACCAGCGTTGCCGCCACCAGCAGCGACAGCGATGCCGCAAAAAATCCGGAAAGGGCTTCGAGCATGTGCCCGCTGCGACGCAGCTTGCCCACCAGCCGTTCGAGCATCAGCACCATTCCGCCAAGCAGGGTCGCCAGCAGAACTTCCCGCCATCCTCCATGAAAAAAAACCGTCGCAGCGGCCGAGGCGACACAACAGGCGATGAGGGTGGGAACGATTCCGTAGCGGCGGCCCGTTGCCGCAATGGCCTCGATCCGTTCCCAGGTTTGCTGCAGCGACGCCTCTCCATCCCCCAGCCTCTCCAGGGCTTCGTCGAATTCATAGAGTTTTCCGAGGTCCACCGGTCCCGCATCGACGCGCAACAACCGGGTCTGCGGAACGGGGGTTTCAAAAGAAACAAGCAGCGCAGTCGGCGTGTAGAGAAAGTTGGCCTCGATTCCAACCAGTCTGGAAACGTTCGTCATGACCCGTTCCAGCCGGTGCGAGGGCGTTCCATGCCGGTGCAACAATTCCGCGCACCGCAGCAAAAAAGCATGCCGGTCCGTCGCCGCTGTTTCAATGGATTCCGTACTTTGCATACACGGGCCTGCGCAGACTTCAGTGGCCGGATTCGCCAAAGTCCATTATTCTGACCAGGTCCCGAAATCGTGACAGGGGACTGTTTTGGGGCGCGTCGCGACCGACTGGAACACCGGCGAAAGGGAAATCAGGGCCAATCCGGTTGAAATCTGACCCGCTGGCGACTAGTTTCAGATGTCTCGCAGCCAGGGTTTTCGCACGGTTTTTCTCCCAACAGGAATCAGGTCGATGAGTCAGTTTCAGTCGATGTCAGCGGACGCGATCGTCAAACATTTCATGGAAGCCGGAGTTGTGGAACCGGAAGCCGTCGAGGCACTCGAAAAACGCATCAACAGCGACTGGGTGATTTCAGCTGACGAAGCGGAAATGCTCTTCCAGATCAACCAGAAAGTCGGCGATCACGATGATCATTGTCCCAACTGGGGCGATTTCTATGTCCACGCCATCACCCGCTATGTGGTCAACGACATGAATACGCCCGGCGAAATATCCAACGAAGAAGCTGAATGGATCCGCAAGCACATCCATGCCGACGGAAACCTGACGCAGAACGAAGTGAAGCTGCTGAGGCACATCAAAAAATGCACAACTTCATATTGCGATTCCATGAAACCGCTGTTTGACAGCGCCGACAGGATGGACGGATAGAGCCGCCTTCACCCTGCCCCGCCTGCCCCTCGTCGTACCACACCAGTTGCGATTGCAGGATTTTACCCCGGCAGGGGTTTGAAGCCATTAGCCGTGGGTTGAGCGCAGCGCCACCCACGGAAAGCAAATCCCGTCAATCCTGCACCCTGGAAGGGTGCCAGCGCCGGTTTCATGCCGGTGCCGGCTTTCCTGCCGGAAGACTGGCTACACGGGCACAGAGCAACTGCGCCAGTTCCGGAATGCTTTCGGCATAATAACGTGTCACGACCAGCACCAGGCGTTTGCCCTGGGAATCCGTCAGGATCAGGTCGCTGGTCAGCAGCCCGGGCACAATCTGCAGCTGGTACCCCGAGTCGGGAAAACCAGTTTCGCGCCCGTTAAAAAACCATCCCACCGGGCTGGCGGCCCAGCCTTTTTCAAGACGGTAGAACACCATCCGCGACCGCGGCGCGATACCGGGCCAGGCGTTACTGGCAAAACAGAGGATTGGCTGGGTTCCCGGTTTCCATTTCCTGCCAAACAGCGTCGCCTTGGCATAATCCATCAGGATCGCACGATAGAAATTCGAAATCCGCGACACCCAGCGGAACACGACCGCCGCTGCCACAAACAAAACCAGATTCAGGATCGTCGCCAGCAGTGGGCTGAAAGCGTACAGTGTCATCAGCGCGGCACAAACTGCCTTGTTCGCCGATTCAAAGATCGCGTCGATAAACGGCACCGGCGACATCCAGATCAACAGCTCGAAACAGACTTTGACGCCGTTGATTACGATCACGTTGACCACCAGTGCGACGTACAACAACATCTCCGTCGTCATCTGGGCCATGCCACCCGCCATGATTCCGGTTTCCGGAATCGCACAGGCAGCCACGGGTTCGGCGGCCGGACTGGCGAGGAACCGAACCACAAACAACATCACCAGGACGCTGTACGTTTCGGCCTGTTCGGCCAGCTGTGCCAGTGGTTTGGTGACTTTCATGAATCGCGGCAGGCTGGTCAACAGGCTCAGCACCAGAAAAATCCAGAAAACCCAAGGGTTGTTCAGCGGACCCGCCGCGTCCAACCATCCCCTGGCCGGCATCCACTCCGGTCCCCAGATCGCCAGGCCCGACAGCAGTGTCATTCCAAAAAAAGGAGACAGGGCAAGGGGTGCAGCGGGTCCCAGCCAGTCAACGGCCTGGGCCGAAAGGGTCCCCGCCGTCGCCAGACTTGCCTCGCTGATTTCACCGCCCGGTTGAGACGAACCGCCCGGCACCGGCGGCGCGGCGAGTTGCCGCGATGAATTCACAACCGGCGTCAGGTGCAGTGCGCAGACGGACGGACCAGCCGGGGCCGCCCACCCGGATTCCAGCAGCAACAACAGGGCGATCCCCACCAGCAGCGGTGCGGCAAATCTTCTGCGCGAATGGGCCAGCATTGTTTTGTTCCACTCTTCAGGTACGGATCCAGTAACGAGACTCGCATCACCATCCAGCAGCCGTTATCGTAACAATGGAGTCAACGGACCAACAATGCGAATTCAACTGCCAGGGACTGTTTTCATGAAATCGCCACTCGGTCGCCTGACCTTCGCCGCAGCGGTGCTGTGGATGGGATTGCCTGTTGCCTCCGGTTATCAGGCGATCTCCGGGAAACCGGTTTACGACCACCATGTGCACATCCTCAGCCCGCAGCTGGTTGCCGACTGGAAAGCCCTCGGCGTTGAATTCAGCCGCGAGGATGCCGCCTACACCGATCCCGCCCTCATCTTTGAGTCACAGAATATTTCCGGGGCTTTTCTGGTATCGATGGCCCACCTGTACGCTTCGCCAGAAACAGAGTTCCCCATACCGGAAGGAGCGGATGCCGGGAACATCGAACAACAGCGGGTGGCCCGCGAGAACGACATGATTGCCCGGGCGGTGGCACAGTTTCCGGATCGCGCTGTCGGTTTTTTTTCCGTCAACCCGTTGCGCGACTACGCGTTCGCCGAGATGAACCGCTGTTACATGCGGGGGTTGGGTGGCATCAAACTGCATTTGCCCGCGTGTGGCGTCGATTTGCGGGAAGCGGAACACGTGGAGAAACTGAAGAACGTTTTCCGCTGGGCGGCGGACAACCGGATGCCGGTTTTGCTGCATCTTTTTACGGCCGAACCTGCGGGCGATGTCCGCGCCCTGTCGCGAATGTTCTGGAGAGAGGTCGTGGGCCCCTGTGAAGGACTGGAACTTTACCTAGCCCATTTGGGAGCCGCCGGGGGATTCCGCACCGCATCGGCAATTCTGATGGAAGAGTACGAACTGTATCAGGCCTCGGGACAGGCCAGTCCGGGGCAGTCCCTCTCGTTCGATCTTTCCGGTGCCATCCTCGTGGACGAAACAGATGGCATTCCGCCAACCAGCGACGAGGACAGCGGGAAACTGGCCAGTGCGATGAAACGAATTGGTTTGGAGCGGTTTTTGTTCGCCAGTGATTTCCCGGTTTTTTCAGTTGCGACCTCGGTGTCGGCGCTGCGCGACCGGCTGGGATTGACCGAAGAAGAGTTCCAGCGGCTGATGAACAACCACGCGCCGGCCTTTGACCGGTTGAAAGCCGAAGGTTTTTCACCGTCCCAGGACGCGTTGCCTGTTGCACCGCCAGAGGACGCCGTGGTCCTGCTGGACGGTCAGGGAACGAACCTGTTCCTCAGCCGGAACGGAGGGCCGATGGACTGGGAAATCGCGGCGGGTGTCGTGACGTCCACGCCCAATGGTGACCATTCCAACCACATCGTGTCCGACTTTCACTTTCGGGACGCCGAAATTCATGTTGAGTTTCTGGTACCGGAAGAAACGGCCGGCAACAGCGGCGTCTATCTGCATGGTGGGTATGAATTGCAGATTCTGAATTCGTGGGGCAAAGAAGAAGTGACCGCGCAGGACATCGGATCGCTGTACGGATTTGCTCCGCCGCTGGTCAACGCGGCGAGGGAACCGGGCCAGTGGCAGGTCTGTGACATTCGTTACCGGGCACCGCGCCTGGACGATGCCGGTAACATTTCGGAAGCGGGAGAGTTGTCCGCCTGGATGAATGGGCAGCTGGTGCAGAACAAAACACGCTTTGGTGAACCGAAGTCGGGTTTTCGGCCGTTCCTTTACCGCACGACCGATTATGTGCGCAGCCTGGCGGAACAGTATCGCGAAACCCAGGTCGGACCGCTGTTTCTGCAGGACCACGGCAACCCGGTCCGTTTTCGCAACGTCTGGATTCGGCCGCTGGACAACGAGGGGTTCCGCAATTCGGAGCGCCGCGCCGCCAACCTGGAAAAATCGGTTCAGGAGCTGCACGACGTTGTGGGGACGTGGACGGTCGATACGGAATTCCTCGGCGATGACGGATCGGTCGCGCGAGCGGTCAGCGGGAGTTACCATTTTGAATGGGTGGTCGCTGACCGTGTGTTGGCGGGCCGATCGGAGATGCCGGACCCTGGAATGGCTTCGGCAATTCTGTTTTACGTCCGCGAGTCCGACCAGAAGATCGAGATGAGTACGGTGGGTGCTGATGGCAAACTGTGGGTCATGACCGGACGAATGGGAGACGATACCCGTTACAGCGGGGAGTTCGACACAGCCGACGGCGGGAAAAGCCGCTTGCGGTTCACGCGATACAACGCGACCGCCAGCGGATTCGAATCGAAGATGGAGTACACCGACGACGGCGGAAAGACATGGAAACCGGGCAACCATCAGACGTTCCGGGACCGCCAGCCCATCCCTGCCGGGAAGTGAATCGACTGATGGTATTGCAATGAACAAAAAAGGTGGAATCAAACTCAGGATTCCGGCACTCCAGAACAGAACATCGACCACTCTGTCTTTTGACGCTGCTTCTGGCTGTCGGACCAACCCATCGGGCGGGTTGCGAGGAGGTTGAAACGGGTTTTCCTTGCCGGTCAGTGGCGATTGTTCTGATTTCATGCAGGCAATTCCATCGGAATATGCAGGCTGTTCTACTCATCCCACAAATTCGCAACTGTGTACGGGCCGCCGGGGTGTTCCCAGAATGTGCCATCGACATAGCGGTAGTGCTGGTCGAGTGAGGCGATCGCCGTCATTTGATCCGGGGTCAGGCTGATGCCGGCCGCTGCCAGATTTTCTTCCTGGTGGGCGGGGGTCGACGATTTGGGAATCGGAATCGTGCCGCGCTGGATGGCCCACGCCAGCAGGATCTGCCCGGGAGTGGCCGAGTGCGCCGCAGCAATCCCGGCAATCACGCCGTTTTCCAGCAACAGCGGTTCATCGGGACGTTTCATTGGGTCGGGACGGTCGGGTGACCCCAGCGGCGAATAGGCCGTCAGGACGATTCCCTGTTGCTGGCAATACGTCAACAGCCGGTTCTGCTGCAACAGCGGATGCAGTTCGACCTGGTTGACCGCCGGCGTAACCGAAGTGTCGTCAATCAGGTTGTTCAGTTTGGTGATGCTGAAATTCGCGACGCCGATGTTGCGGCACAATCCGGCCGCGCGACACTCATCCATCGCCATCCAGGTTTCGGAAAGCGGGACCTGGTCCAGGGACAGAAACCCCACTCCGCTTTCCGGTCGCATCACGCCCCATTCATGCGCGACCGGCCAGTGCATCAGGTAGAGGTCCAGCTGTTCCAGCCGCAAATCCGACAGGGTCTTTTCGAGGGCACCGCGGACATTTTCTGGCCGGTGGCAATCATTCCACAATTTGGAGGTGATCCAGAGATCTTCCCGCGCCAGGTTTCCCGACTGCATCACCATTTCCAGAGCCTCACCGATTTCGGCTTCGTTGCCATAAATCGACGCGCAGTCAATGTGTCGGTACCCCAGATCCGTGGCGGACCGAAGGGCTGGCGCAACCACTTCGGGTGCCATTTTCCAGGTACCCAGTCCCATGGCGGGCATCCGGTCTCCGCTGTGCAAATCAAGACCTTTCAAAACAACTTCTCCTCTGGTGCAGTATTTCTGGATGGAACAACAAAACCGGTTTCAACTGATTATGGCAAACGGTGGCGAAACCGCGAGTGCCGGATGGTTGCGCCGCAGGTCCTGCCGGGCTGTTTCAGGCTGCTCTCATTCATCGACAGCGGGAATGTCCACGGAATGATCCGTGTCGATAGCCAGTTCAGCCGCGGCCCAGAAAATACGGCCGCGATCGTCGAACTCGCGAACCAGTTCGAACATGAATGCGGGATCGGGAGTAACGACACTTTCAAAGATCTTTTTCCCATTGGCGGTCACAACCACAGGCTGGCTGAAATCGATCATTTGCGGATGCAGCAGCAATTTCAGGTTGCGGACATTCTGGCTGGTGATTTCGAAGTGGTTGTTGCCAGAATTTCTGGCGAGCAGGGTCTGGGGCTCTGTTGAGTCGATACGCGGCGCGACTTCGATCCACTGTCTGAGGTTCCAGCGCAAGGGGCGTTCACCAGAATACACGATGTGCCGGGGCCAGCCTTCGATCTCCCAGGTTTTGACGAATTTCATTTCGCCCCCCTGTTGCATGTAAACCGAATCGCGATAAAGATCGCGGGGATGATCGTTGAAAAAACGTGCCATGGCAGGCAGTTCGTCCTGGTATATCGTGTGCCCACCGTTCTTTTCGACGAATTTCCAGTCCAGCCCATGCTGCCTTCCCCACCCGGCGTTTGTCCGGTTGTCGGTGTTAATCCCGTAAGGTTCGGTGCTGCCCCAGATGGCATAGCCGGGAACGCTGAGCAGATTGCCAATCGAGCCCTTTTCGACGAAATCATAGCCGCCACTATGCGGAGAGACGGCACCGAAGCGATCGGGCAGAGACAATGCAGCGCGAAAACTGAGATGTCCACCCATGGACTGGCCGGTGATGTAAATCCGGTCGGGATCGACGGGAAACATCCGCTGCAGTTTCGAGATGGTGGAAAGGATCAGCGAATTGCCGATGTGCCCCCAACCCCGCCCGGAAACAGGAGCAACAACCAGGGCCTTGCATTCCCTGGAAACCGACGGTGCATACTCCCTCAGGTACATTGCGGCCACCGATTCGGCCCGCTCGGGACTCATTGAGGAGTTCCCGCCATGGCCCACGACAACGACTGACAGCGGCAGGTCCCCGGCGAGGTGCTGCGGGACATACAGCAAAAACTTTGAACTGTAGTCGACGTGGTAGCACTCGACGTCATGAACCGAGTATTTTTCCATAAGACCCTGTGTGTCCGGATAGCTGGCACGCCGAGCACGCAAAGCAGTTTCCAGGTCTGGCAGGGTATTCACGCCCATCCCGGCAAGTTGTTGCAGGAGAACACTTGTGGCATCGGCCCCGGCCTCGAATCGCTGGTCGATGTAGGCATCGACCAATTCACCGACCTTCTGCTCCTGGGCGGCAACAGCAGTCGATTGCAGCAGCAAAACCGCAATGAAAATCAGCTGGACGGGTGTGCGTAACATATCGGCTTCAAGCCTGGCAAATGGTAATGTTATTGGGCCCGATCGCTCCACGCCGTCGACGACCGCATGCCTGCTCGACGACGTCACAGGCCTATTTCTCCGGCCAGCCCGACAGTGCCATTTTTTTTACCACATTGGCGGAGTGCTCGTTGTAATGCCGTTCCATCTGTTTCAACAGGGCGCGGGGCGTCCAGAAGCGACTGCCGCGGGCTTTCGTGTCCAGGTCCTGGCCGTCCAGCAGGTGGGCGAACCGCCTCGTGAAGGCTTCTACACGCAGCATCTGGCGGGATTCTTCCGCTCCCGACCATTCGTCGTGCGCAGCCACATACTCGTCCGGCATCTGCTGCGGGTTCAGGTCAATCACCGGAATCGCCGGATCGGCGGCATGGAATATTTGCGAAAAGAACAGCAACTCGCGCCCCATCATGTGTTCGGCGTTCCAGCGGGGAGTATGGGTTCCGTCATCCGGCCGAAAACTCATCTGCTGGGCCGAAAGTTTTGCGAATACCTCACGCGAATTTTTGCAGGCCGTTTCTTTCCGGGCGTACAAACCGGCCAGCTCTTCACTCATCTGGTAGGGCACATCGGCGAGCGCAACAAACGTCGTTGCTGCTGGTTTTGCCGCTGCTGGTATTTCTGCTGCCTGTGTTGCCGGTGCTGCGCCGGAACCTTCGGCCGATTCCTGTTCGGAAGGCGCCCCGGATGCGGATTCTGCCGGGGCGGCTGCGCTGGCCGAAACAGCCAGGGTGTTGTGCGGCACGTTCCGGACGGCGGATTCACCGACCTGTTCGATTTGCCACGCGGCGGGGATGACGACCATCCGTGGATTCAGCAGCGCGGTCAGAGCCATGAGCGATTCAACATCCTGTTCGGTCGCCGTCAACAAAATCGCATCGACTCCCGCAAGGGCCTTGACCTGGGCCTCGTCCGATTTCAGCAGTTCCAAAATCTGACCGGTCGGCATGCCACCGGTTTCGAGGATGCGGACTCCATCGACGCTGACGAGGGTCATCATGGCATCGCCAGCACGCCGAATCAGGGAAAATCGAATGGCATTGGTGGAGGGATTCACCGTTTCTGCAGCCCGGGTCCAGTCAGGCCTGGCCTCATTCGGTTTTCGGTCCAGCATGTACTGGTTGCCATCCTCGCCCGGCCAGACAAAGTACCGGTCCGGTATCGCCGCACTGTTTGACCGTTGGGTGCCGGTAGCCAGTTCCAAATCGGGCAGTCGGGGCAAGATTCCTTTCGCATAGTCGTTCCGGAAACCCACATGCAGTTCCCACATTGTTTCGACGGTCACTGCCTGGCCGGGCCAGTACCGGATTGCGACGGCGTGGCCTTCGTCGGCATTCAGGCGGGGTAAACCGCAGGTCAGGCTGAACAGGCTGATCAGGGCGAGGGCGAGGGCGAACAGGGGAAACCGGTTATGGCGCATGGCGTTTTCCTTTCAGAGGTTGGGAACTGTGATATCTTACACGAATCCGGTCCGGCCCGTTTTGTGAAATCCGGTTGCTGTCATGGTTCGTTTGTTGAAAGTCTGCTCCCTTGTTTCCCGATTTCAGACTGGAAAGGTTTTTTGCCCGGCATGAATTTTCGGCCAGTCATTTGCTGTGCGCTTCGGATTGCGAATCGATGCCGGTCGGCGAGCTGCTGGCGCTGGAGCCGGATGCGACGGAGCAGTTTCTGAATCTGCGGATGGGGTACACCGAATCTGCGGGGCATCCCGACTTGCGAAAAACCATCGCAGGTATTTACCAGACGGTGGATGCGGACGATGTGCTGGTATTTGCCGGAGCCCAGGAGGCGATCACGCTTTTTCTGCAGGGTATGCTGGGTCCAGATGACCACGCGATCGTGCACTGGCCCTGTTACCAGTCGCTGTACGCAGTCGCCGCCGCGTCGGCTGGCGCGGTCGACCGCTGGAAGGCCGATGCCGACAACGGATGGAGCCTGGATCTGGACGCACTGGTCGCACTGATTCGGCCCACGACGCGCCTGATCATAATCAACACGCCGCACAATCCGACCGGGTACCTGATGCCTGCGGCCGACTGGCTTGAACTGCACAGGATTGCAGCCGCGCGGGGAATCCTGGTTTTTTGCGACGAAGTTTATCGCGAATCGGAATACGATCCCTGTGACCGTTTGACGGCGGGTTGCGACATGGGAGATCACGCCTTTTCCCTGGGAGTGATGTCGAAAACATACGGGCTGGCCGGATTGCGAATCGGTTGGGTGGCTACAAAAAACCGGGACGGATTGAACCGTTTGCGTTCCATGAAGGATTACGGGTCGATTTGCTGCAGTGCGCCGGCCGAGTTTCTGGCGGACCTGGGACTGCGGCATCGCCAGCATTTGATTGCCCGCAATGTGGGCATCATTCAGGAGAATCTGGAATTACTGGACAATTTTTTTGCCGAATTCAGTCCGCGTTTTCAGTGGCACCGGCCCCGGGCCGGTGCCATTGCGTTTCCCGGACTGAACGGTCGGGACGTCGAGGAGTTCTGCGACGAAGTTCTGCAGGCGGCCGGAGTCCTGTTCGCTCCTGGAACCCTGTTTGAAGACGAACGCAACCATTTCCGGATCGGTTTTGGACGGTGCAGCATGGCCGAAGGAATCGAATCGCTCCGCCAGTATTTGCGGCAATCGCACCGCAAGCCGTAACGCGATCTCTCCCGAGGACGACAGGCACTGGATGCCGGGCGGATGGAAGTAGAGGTCTGTTATTCCTTTGCCAGCGGGTCACCCGATTCTCTCATTTTCTGTTCAAGCAAACTGGCCAGGCGCGTGACGTCACTGGCGTATCGGGGATCCGCGGCGACGTCGTGCATTTCCAGCGGATCGGATTCCAGATCGAACAGCAACTCCAGTCCGGTTTTGGGGTAACGAATCAGTTTGAATTTTTCATCGCGAGCCATCCGCTGGGAAAGGGTGTAGCTACCAAAAATCGTGGTTCGCGCCGGCCCGGACTCCCCGCGAATGCGGGGCATCAGACTGTCAAAACCGTCGGATTCGTTTCGGGAGGCGCCGGCGATCTCCAGTGCGGTCGCCATCGCATCCTGCAGATGGACCAGGTCGCTGATTCGCTGGCCGGCCGGGATGCCTGGGCCGGCGATGACCCACGGGACACGGACAGAATGTTCGTACTGGTTCTGCTTGCCCATCATTCCATGCTGTCCGCAAGCCAGTCCATGATCGGCCGTGAAAATCACGATCGTGTTGTTTGCCCTGCCCGATTTCTCCAGAGCCTCCAGCATGTGACCCACCTGGGCGTCCATGTGCGTGATCAGGGCGTAGTACTCGCTGCGGCAGACACGAATCGCATATTCGGTGCGCGGGAACGGTGCGAGCAGTTCGTCGCGAATTCTGTTGGCCTCGAAGTCGTGGGGATACTCCGGCAGGAAATTTCCGGGCAGCGGAATGGATTCGCAGGGATAGCGCTGCTGGAATTCCGCTGGGGCCTGACGGGGATCGTGGGGTGCGTTGAACGCGAGCATCATGAAAAAGGGCTGGTTCGAACCGCTTTTTTCCAGTTCGTCAAAAAAGACCGCACAGTCATCCGTCAGGACTTCGCTCCAGTGTCTGCCGCCGTTCCAGTATCCCCCCAGAGTGGTGTCGGTCGGACTCCAGTCGTTCTGGCCTGGAGCAAAAGTCCGTTCATAGCGGGCCGGGGTCTGGTTCGGCATTCCCGGTCGCACATGGCGGGAATGTTGCCACGCCTGCCCGACCCGTTTCTCGTCGCCGACGTGCCATTTGCCAGCGAACCAGGTGCTGTAGCCTGCGTCTGCCATCCGCTGCGGCCAGAGTTGACGGTCCCTGACGGCCTGGTCAAGATCGGTGGACCTGGCATTCCAGAGCTGTTTGCCCGTCATCAACATGGTTCGGCTGGCAACGCACACGGCGCCTCCCCAGGCTCCGGAATTAAAAGCGTGCGTGAAGACTGTTCCCCGTTTTGCGAGGCGGTCGAGATTGGGTGTTTCGACACGATCATTGCCCATGAACCCGACGGAGTCAAAGGCCAGATCGTCGGCAAAGATGAACAGGACGTTGGGCTGTTGCGGCTGGGCTGTGACGGCTACGCAGCGCATGAAAGCCCACAGGAGTACAAAGAACAAAATTGTGGTTCTGGCTGCCATGGCAAATCAGTAAGCGTTCGCGGGTCGATAACACACTGCCCATGTTTCCGGGTGTCAGACTCGTTTTCTGGCAGGACATGGGTGGACTGATTGTAAGTAACCCGGCCGGAAAACGCGTCAGACCCCGGCGCGTGAACGGCTGCCAAGTCAGTTCAACGGAACGATTCCTGCCCGGTCGATCACTCCTCGAAATCAGGGGCTGAAGATGCCATGATTGTGGCATGGCGGACAGCGACAACACAGCCTGCATCCTGATGATCGTACGGCAGATTCCCCGGGGGAGCGTCGCGACGTATGGTCAAATTGCGCGACTGGCGGGTATTCCGCGGAATTCCCGGCAAGTGGGCGCGGTCCTCGGCAAATTGCCGCCCGGTTCGAAAGTCCCGTGGTTTCGTGTCGTCAATTCGCGGGGCGAGATCAGCCAGCGGGGGGACGGTTCCTGCCAGTCGATCCAGCGGGCCAAACTGGAAAAAGAAGGAATTCAGTTCAACGTGCATGGCAGAATTCCACTGGACCATTTTTCCTGGGATCCGTCAGGCGGTTCAGCGCAGCCCTGAATGCCGGTGATCGCGCATGTTCCGGTCACCGTTCACGCCGGCCGGTAACGCCAGGGTTGGGTAGTTTGCGCCGCGCGTCGTGGCCGTTAGATTTTTTGTTCGAAACCAGGTTTTTTACGCTCCCATGAGCCCTGCAACAGCGGAACTGCCCTGATGAAAACCGGACCGAAGATCAAACCCATTCGGGGCGAATACCCGGAGTTCACCTGGACCGCGGTTTTGGTCGGATGGGCGATCGGTGCCCTGATCACTGTTTCCGTGGCCTACGCCTCGCTGGTCCTCGGTTTTTCGATCGAAGGATCGGAGCTGGCGGCGATTCTGGGCTGGGGGATCCTGCGGGGGGTTTTGCGGCGAACCAGCATCGTCGAAAACAATATCAACCAGACGATCGCTTCGGCCGTCAACGGGGCGTCGTCCGGGATCATGTTCAGCGTCCCCGCGCTTTTGATCCTGTCCAACAAAACAGAATTTGCCGCACTGGCAAATATCGACCGGCCGATGCTGGTGCTGGCCGCCATCACGGGGTGCGTGGTCGGCCTGTGTTTTGTTATCCCGCTCCGCAAACAGATGATCGACTTTGACCGGCTGCCTTATCCGGGCGGGATTGCCGTTGCGACCATTCTGAAAAGCCCTGGGGCCGGGGTCCGCAAGGCGATGCTGTTATTGACGGGAGTCTTGATTGCGTCGGTCTGTCAGCTGCTGGTCCTCGGTTATTTCGGTGAGAACGAACCCATCTGGACCGTCGGTGAGCAGCTCCGGCTTCCTTCCCTGCTGAACATCTCCCTGTTCATTTCGATCATGACGGTCGGCGTCGGCTATTTGTCCGGCAAAGGCGGATTCTGGTTTGGGGCTGGCGGATTTCTGTGTTACTTCGCGCTCTCACCGCTGCTGGCGGCCATGGGTCAGTATGGTGTTTTCCGGATCGATCCCGGCGTCCTGGAACTGGTACCGGATCCGGACAGTATGCGTAAAGTCCTGTACCGTCCGGTTGGGATCGGCATGCTGATTGGCGCGGCGATTGGAGGAATCATCGGCGCGCTACCGATGATCGTGGGCGCGATTGGATCGTTGCGCGGAGCTTCGAATCGCAGTGTGGGCGACGTGGCCGCCAAAGATGAAATGCCGCTCTGGCTGCTGTATCTGATGATCGCCATGGGCAGTGTTGTGATGGTGTTCGTTGCATGGAAGACAGGATCGGGAGCGATCAGTTTGGGCCGCGCAGCGCTGCTGGCCGCAGTTGGAATCGGATGGATCTGGGTGGCCGGCGTGATCGTTGCCGAGTGTGTGGGACGGACCAACTGGAGTCCCCTCTCGGGCATGACACTGATCGCAGTGACGTTGCTGATCGTCTGTCTGAAAGATGCCACGGATATGCTCACAACGATTCGGGTTTCGGTAATGGTGGGCGCGGCGGTGTGCCTGGCGATTTCCCAGGCCAGTGACATGATGCTCGATCTGAAATCAGGTTACCTCGTGGGTGGAATTCCGCGGCGCCAGCAAATCGCCCAGTTCATCGGCACCTGGCTGGGACCGGTCATCGTGGTCGGGCTGATGTTCCTGTTGCACAATACCAAACCGGGCGGCATGGGCTCGCCCTCGCTGCCTGCTCCCCAGGCCCAGGCGCTGGCAACGACCATGGAAGCGATCGTGACCGGCGATGTCCCGGCGTATCGTTACACGGCAGGTGCCGGGACCGGGCTGATGCTTGCGCTCAGTGGGCTGGGTGGTATCGGCGTCCTCGTTGGGCTGGGATTCTATATGCCGTTCCATATCGTGCTGACCTATACGATGGGAAACATTTTGCGGGTGATCAGCGATTCGACGATGGGCACACGATTCGGTTACGAGACTGGAGTGCCGGTCGCAGCGGGGTTGATCGTCGGTGAAGCGCTGGTGAATGTCGGCAATGCCGTGTTTGTAATTGTCAAACCAGTCTTTGGATGGGCCTGACCGGGTTTGGCAGCGTGCCACCCACCGGGCTGATTTTTGATTTTCGGATTCGCGAGTTGAACCATGACAAATGTATTGGGGCAGGCCCTGATGTGGGCCGGCTTTCTGTCAGCCGCCCTGGCGAGCGTTTCGCGACTGGAAATTGAGCGGGACGAATGGAATACCATTCCCTGGATCTGGTACGGCCTTTCATTGCTGGTGGGGACCGGAGGGATTGTAGTGTTGCGGATGGTGCGCGCTGCGGGAAAAACGGCATCCGCCGAATCAGTGACCGGTTTTGAATCCGTGCAGTCGGCCCTGCGAAAATCTTCCCAGAGCATCTCACTTCTGGACGACCGACTGGACGGTATGACTTGTGAAGAAGTCCTGGAGTACGTCGACGCGACCTGCGTGCCGTTGCTAAATGAGTTTGCCGACGGTCGCATGGTCATACGGAACCGGTTCGGCACGGGGGTTTATGCATCGGTGATGACCGAGTTTGCCAGTGGCGAACGGTATTTGAATCGGGCCTGGTCTGCCGCGGCGGACGGATATGTCGATGAAGTCACGCGGTCGGTCCGGCACGCGCGCGATTTTCTGGCGGCCGCCGTCGGGGAACTGGACAGGGCAGCGCCGACGTGATCGAGGTTGCCGACCATCCTCTGCTGGAACTGTACGCATTCGTGACGGAATTTGACCGGCCACTGGGTGAGATTCCGGCGCCGGAAGAACTGCTGGTGTTGATGCAACCTGGAGCGGCCGCGCCGGTACAGGCCAGCGATGCGGACCGGTTGGCGATTCGCAATTTGTTGCGTCAGGATGGATTCAAACCGACGGGGCGCAGCAAGCCGGCGCCGGAGTATTTGCTGAAAGCCCAGGCGGAAGGAAAACTGTATGGCATCAATCTGGCCGTCGATGCCTGCAATGTCGTTTCGCTGCACAGCGGGTTGCCGGTCAGCGTGGTGGACTTTGACCGCGCCCAGGCACCCTGGCGCGTAGCGATCGCAGAACCTGGTGCCTCTTACGTTTTCAATTCGTCCGGCCAGTGGATCGATATCGGCGGGCTGTTGTGCCTGTTCGATGCCAATGGGCCCTGTGCGAATGCGGTCAAGGATTCGCAACGGACAAAAACGGGGGATGTAACCCGCCGGACGCTGTCGCTGATCTGGGGAACGAAGGCGATTCCCGGACGGTGTCAAAGGGTGGCTGAATGGTATCACGACCTGTTGAGAAAACAGGGCGTAAAGGTCGAAATCGTGGGGACCAAACACTGTTGAAATTCCCATCCCGGGTTTCTTTTGGTGCCGGAGCTGTTTCATGGGAAATTACATCCGGAGACTGGTTCCTGGCAGCGAATTTTGGCATTTTTTTCCCCATTTTGTCAGATATTGGATTTTGAATGGCAACCAAAAACGTACTTGGCAGATGATAATCCGGGTGGGTGCGCCGCAGGACGTCGCCGCGGGATGCACGTGGCTGACCGTTGACGATTTATTGGATTTGACGGGCAATTGGGACAGGACAGGCGAGTTGTCTGAAACATTCACCGGCTGATAACGAGAAAAATATTTCGGAGAGGGAGAACGATGCCTGCGACATTAACCAATTTGAGTTTGTCGGATCACCGCTCGGAGGCGGGGCTGAAGAAATGGTTCGAGCAGATGAACGCGGCCGAGGCCCCGGTCCCCCGCAACAACCTGCGGACCGCGTTGCAGTTCTTTGAGCGCCAGATGCCATCGCTGCCACCGTCGATGGCGCTCAACTTTTTGCTGGCCATGGATCTGAGCAAGTCCGTTCGCCAGGTTCAGTTGATGCCGAACGAAGAGATCCTTGCCTTCCGCACGACCAGTGAGCCGGAATTCAAGCTTTTTTATACCCGGCCAG
Source organism: Pirellulaceae bacterium (assembly GCA_041752775.1). GTDB lineage: Bacteria > Planctomycetota > Planctomycetia > Pirellulales > Pirellulaceae > BJ22. The sequence goes on from JBGSVU010000061.1 coordinate 16,573, forward strand.
GCTTTTCCCGGCACAACTCGGGGATCAATCAGGCGGGACGCGTGCCGGTTCGTTACCGGGTACATCAGGGATGTGCAGCGCTGCAGTCGTACACCACCGGAGCCATCGATGTCTGGTCCCTGCGAGAACCGGGCCAGCCCACGACCGTGGCTCCGCGGTCCAACTCGACGGGGGTCCTCGCGATGGGAGGCGGAATCCAGTTGATCATACCGGGAGCCGCCCGCTATCTGACAATCCTGCGGGTTGGCAGCGAGTGATCCGGATCACGCCAGGTTGTGGCCCTGACGTCTGCATTGCGGAATGCGATTTGCGGAATGCGATTTGCGGAGTGAGCTGCCAGACCTGTCTGTTTGCCGCTGGCGCGGGTACAGGAATCCGTCAGGGTCGATTCGGTTCGGAAAAAACAGCCCGGGTCATTTTTCCTCGAGCAACTTTTTAACGGCTTCGGCCATCGATTTGTCTCCGGTTGCTCCCTGCCAGTTCAGTTCCCCCTGCCACCAGGTCCGAATGTAACCTTTGCGGTCGATCAGATAGACCGTGGGCCACATGGTATTGGACCAGGCGTTCCAGTTTTCACTGTCCAGATCCAGCAGAACCGGGTATTCGATGCCAGCTTCTTCGGCGGCCTTTCGGATATTTTCGGGATCGCGTTCGGATGCCAGCTCGGGGGTCTGGATGCCGACCAGGACGACGTCATCGTTGCGAAACTGGTTGGCCCACTCATTGTAACGCGGCAGGTTGCGCTGGCAGTTGATACACTCATAGGCGTAGAAATGGAGGATCACGACTTTCCCCCGCAAATCCGCCAGGCTGCCTGCAGGGGAGCCAGCCCACCCGTGGTTGACGATCAATTCGGGGGCCAGCGGAAAAATCCGGGTTACCGCGCCCGTGTCAAACGGTTGGCCGATAATCGAATGCAGCTTTTCCTTCTGGGTTGCCGACAATGCCGAGAGGGTTTCGCTGTTCTCGCGTTCTTTCAGCGCGGCGAGCTTTTTCTGGGCGGCATCGGTCGATTCGAAACGCTGGGTCAAAGTCCCGATTTCAGCGACTACGGCGTCAACTTCTTCGGCCAGCTGCGTCAGAGCGGCAATCTTTTCGGAGCTGACCTGCAAATACTCCGCGACGTCTGGCCGCAAAAGCATCCGCGCCGCCTGGGACTGTAGCTCCAGCTGCTTCAACCGGGCCACCGTTTCAGGCGATCCTGTCGCAGCCAGCTGTTCCAGCAGCCGGGCTTCCAGCTGGGCCACTTTCGCCCGCCGCCCGGCAACAGGCAAGTTGCGCGAGCGCCACCAGTCCCCATCGATCGTCCGAAAAAAACGTTCCAGTTCCCCCACGGCCTTGTCATCCAGCCCCAGTTCGGCCTGGACTTCGCTGGCATGAATGAGCGGAAGCAGATTCTGCGAAACCAGAGTCTGGGCCGGGTCCACGAGTTGCCAGTCCGGTGTCGCAACCCGGCTGGCCGTCTGGTTCGCCACCGATTGCCCGCCCGCCTGGACGAGGACCTGACCAGGGCCGACGAGGCACGCCAGCATGACAAACAGCATCAATCTCACAGGCCTGAAGTCCAGTCGCATGGTTATTCCGGGGGTTTTGTGCCTGCTTGCGCCAATCAAGAAAACAGCGCTTCGACGGGTTCGTGTCGCGCGCCGTTTTCGTCGCAAACAGCGTACCGGCCGCCGAAGAACGAGACGCCAGCGTGCACTCCCGCCTTGTTGACGACATAAAAATTTACGTCGAACGACGGTTGGCCCTTTTCGTTCAGCAAGCGTTTCTCAACTGTGTTGGCATGGATTCGTCTGAGGGCTTCCATCCCGGCATCTTTGGGATGTTTGCCGTTGCGCAGCATTTCGACCACCAGAAAGGAGGCCAGGCTGTACAGGTTGGCTTCTCCACGACCGGTCGAACCGGCTGCGCCGAATTCGTTGTCGACGTACAGCCCTGCACCGAGGATCGGTGAATCGCCGACCCGACCCGGAATTTTCCAGGCCAGTCCGCTGGTTGTCGTCACACCGCAAACGTCGCCACTGGCGTTGACACCGTTGCAGTTGATCGTCCCGTAAAAATGGTCCGGGTCAATTTTGCCTTCGGCCACCATCTGCAATCCAACCCGCAGGCCAGCCTCCGCCCGTTTGCCGGGATCAAGGTAATGCTCGGGATCGGTGCGGCGTTTCCACTCCAGCCACAGCGCCCGCGACCGTTCGGTGTTCAAATCGTCTTCGATGGTAAAACCCATGTTGCGGGCAAAACGCCGGGCACCATCGGCCACAATCAGATGATGGTCGGTTGTATTGGCCACGGCCTGGGCCACGAGCGACGGAGTCCGCACGCCCTGAATGGCCGCCACCCCCCCTGCCCTTTTCAGGGGGCCGTGCATGCAGCAGGAATCGAGAGTCACGTTGCCATCGGCATCGGGCAACCCGCCATATCCCACGCTGGTGTCCTCCGGATCGAGTTCAACGATGTTGACTCCGGCGATCAGCGAATCGAGCACGTCGGCCCCTTCGGTCATCATCCGGAAAGCGCGTTCGACGCAGGTTTCATTGTTTTCGCCGCGACTGTGAAAACCGTTGGCCGATGAAATCACAACCGGTTTGGCTGCCCGGCGAATATGGACAACGGGTCCGGCCAGCGCTGGTGCGGCAGAGATTGCGCAGGGCACAAGAGCCGCACCCGCCGCCGCTGTGAATCCCATAAATCCCCGGCGGTCCAGTCTGGCGTCATTCATCGCAAGTGCTCATGTAGTAACGGGTGCATTGGCCATTGGCGCGATCACCAGCCCATTTGCCGGTCGCGGCTCAACCCACAGAGTAACAATGCGGCGGGCGACTTTCAATTCACCACTTTACCGGGCCGGCTTCCACTGGGCCCGGCCGCGACTGCCCCACCAGAATATCCACCGGCGGAACGACGCTCCCAGAACAAAAGCCGACAAGATCACCAGAAATGTGCACACCAGGTGATTGGGTTCGACATAGCGGTGCATCCCCCACTGCATCCAGACCTCGACCAGCGCGTAATACAGCGACCGGCCCAGAATCAGTCCCGCCGCGGCGATCACCAGGCCCTGCAACCGGCGCAGCCGCGTCGCACCCACCACCGTGAACAGTCCCGCCAGAAAACTGATGCCCACGATTCCCCACAGCACCGGGAAAAAATATTTCAGCACAACCTGCTGAAATCGTGTGCGGCTGTCCGTCGAATCCTGGCTGACCGCCTGAACGGCCCACCATTCGGTTTCCACCTGTTCTCCCACCGTATGTTGCACGCCGACATGATTCCAGAATTTCTCGGGCGTCAGGGGATACGGTCCGCTTTCCGCCCGCGAAACATCCGCACCAAACTCAAGCAGAACGTTTCCGTCAAAGTTCATTCCAAAAGTCGATCCACTGAAATTGATGACCGAATCGCCGGCAGCCGTTGGTTCAATCCGGGTGAAACCAATCGTCCGGTTATCCGAAGTAGCCACCCGGACGCTTTCAAAAACCGATTCGGTCTGCCGGCAAATTCCGTACAGACGAATCTCCTGGTCCCGACGGTTGCCGCGGCGGAAGCGCAAACCGTCTTCGAAAAAACCACGGCTGACGGCACTGATTCCGCTGGTGCGGAACTGGTCATCCCGGATCGGGTATTTCAGCTGGGGAACGAAACTGTGCTGCAGTGCGGTCCCCAGCGTGGTGGGCAAATCGCGCGTCCACTCCTCCCAGCACGGGTCAATCGGATAGGAGGCCCGCCGATAGCCCAGTTTTCCGGCGCTCTGGGCCTGGCGAATCTCGTCCGCAGCAGCCAGCATCGCAGCGTTGGTTTCTCCTTTCATTCCGGTGAAGCCACCGACCAGCAACCAGTTCGTCCATGGTCCCGCTTCGTTCTCCACGCCGAACCGCGCTTTGGAATTCACGTAGTGGGAATTGCGGAGGTCCAGAATCCGGTCGCGGTACCTGTTCAGCGTCGGGCTGTGTTCACACGCGAGGGCGAGGGTGCTGCGTGGCACAGGGACATAGCGGACCGTTTTTTCGGGCGGTATCGAATAGAGCGCACTCAGCAGGGCCCGGGCACCCACCGCTTCGGTGCTCGACAGCGCATCGACTCCGTACTGCCGCTCGTGCAATTCCTTCATGGCAAATGTCGAAGCAAGAATAATCGCAAACGGCACCATCGCAATCACAATGGCCCTGGACAAACCGGCCCGCGACAGACGCCGGATCTGCCGGTACTGAACAACAGCCACAATCGCAAAAGTCATCCCCCAGAATCCGATCGCAACCGGCGTCTCCGGCCGGGTCAGCGAAAATCCGGCAGACAACACGCCCGTGGCAATCGCATCCCACAGGTTCCAGCAATGAACCGGGCGCAACAGCCACCGCGCCGCCATCGCCACCAGCGCCAGCAGATAAACCGCCGCCAGCGGTTCGGTCATGAATACCCGCGACTGGTTGATGAACCAGGGGTTGATCGCGATCGCGGCAAACACCAGAATCCCCATCCAGCCAGACCTCGTATTCCTGCGAACCAGCACTGCGGCCCAACAGGCGACAGCCAGCATCAACAGGTCCAGAAAAATCTTGTACGGCAACCCGAAGAGCGCGGAAAACCTGGCCAATAGCGACAGCCCCGGCCGTTGTGTCGGCATGAAATCAAAGCGCTCGCTGGTCAGATAAAACAGCGTCATCTGCGCATAGTTTTCACTGTCCGCCGTGATCGGAACGATCTCTTCCCGGGCACACAAAAACAGCCGGAACAGGCTCAACAGCAGAATCCCCTCCCACCACAGGATCGTGGAGATGTGTTTGGGGAATTTCCACATTCGGAAGGGCTTGGGCATCGGGACGTCACCTGTTGTTTTTACTCGGCCGCCGGAACTGCAGAAAAAACCGAAGAGCTGGCGCCCGGAGGAATCCCTGGCGGGGTCACCACCAGCAAGAACCTATCCGAAAAAGAGGATTCCTGTAAACGTCCCTTTTTCCGGGCCATGGCTCCGCAAAGCAGGGCTTTTTTCACTCCTCCACTGCAGGCTGCCGTGCAGCCACGGCCGGTCACGCCTGGCCGCTGAGCCTTTTCTGCATTTCCAGGCAGCGAACCCCAGGGGGAAACAGCGTGGAGCAGAAACCTGGGCCGCTTCCCGGGGTTTGCACTACAGGTGAATTCCATTCACCCACAATTCGCGACCTTCCTGCCAGCACTCCCGCCGGACTTGACCTATACGACAACCTGTCGTAACATGGCGTATCGCTGTCGTAGGACAACGCGTGTGATTCCTCTGGCGGAAAACTGAAGTGGAAAACAGACCTGTGCCCCAACCCCTGGCCAACGCCGAACTGGCTGTCATGAACCTGCTGTGGGAAAACGGCGGCCGCATGACCGCGCGGGAAATTCGCGAGCGGCTCTATCCGGATGCCGACCGGGCCCAGCATGGAACAGTCCAGCGGCTGTTGCAGCGGCTGGAAGAAAAAGGTTTTGTGGAAAGTGACAAGCGCATTGCGATCCATTTTTTTGTGGCGTCGATTTCGCGGGAAACCTACGCGGGACAACAACTGGAACTGCTCGCCGAGAAACTGACGGCAGGATCTTTCACTCCGCTGATCACCCACCTGGTGGAACACAAAAAAATTTCGCGGGCCGAGATCAGCCGGATTCGCGGCATTCTGGACGAACACGAAAAGAACATCGCCGGTCGCAAGGGGCACCGCAGGGGGCGGGGAAAATGAACGATTACCTGTTCCAGGCGGCAATCAGCAACGCCTGCACGGCACTGGTACTGGCTTTGCTGGCGCTGGTGGCGGGAGCTCTGGTCCGCCGTCCTCATCTGAGTTATTTGTTGTGGTTACTGGTCTTTGTCAAACTGGTTACTCCGCCGCTTTTTCAGATTCCTGTTCCCGGCCTCGTTGCCGACAGCGCTGTCCCCGCGTCCCGCCCGGGAGAATCGTCCAGTCCGCAACCGTTGGCCGATTACGAACTGGCACTTTCCGGATCGCATCGGTCTGAACCGCCGCTGCTGACAGAATCGGGCCGCAGCTTTCAGGAACTCTGGCTGCAGGCCAAACCTCTGCTTACAGGTCTGTGGATTCTCGGCAGCGGACTGGTGATGGGATGGTCGCTCTTTCGGGTGATCCGGTTCAACTGGCTGTTGCGAACCAGCTCCAGGCCTGCCCCGGCCACAATGCAGGCAGCGGCGCAACGTCTGGCCAGCCGGATGGAGCTGGAATGGCTGCCGGAAATCTGGTTGACTTCGGCGCGAATTTCACCTCTGGTATGGTGGGTTGGCGGCAAAGTCCAGGTCGTGATTCCCCAGGTATTGCTGGATGAACTGGACGAAGACTGCTGGCAGTGGGTTCTCGCTCACGAGCTGGCCCATGTTCGCCGGCGGGACTATCTGGTTCGCTGGCTGGAGTGGTTCGCGGTTGCCTGCTTCTGGTGGAATCCGGTCGTTTGGTGGGCCCAGCGAAACCTGCGCGCCAGTGAAGAGCTCTGCTGTGACGGGATGGTCCTGTCGCGCCTGAAACCCAACTGTCATCGCTATGCCGATGCCATTCTGAAAACTCTGGAAACACTTGTCTGCCCGTCCTTCCGCCCGCCGGCAATGGCAAGTGAAATCAACAGTGGTGGAATTCTTGAGCGAAGGGTTGTGATGATCATGTCCGGAAATGTCCTGAAAGAAAACTCACGTCTGTTAAAGACGTGCCTGCTGGGTTTTGCCCTGTGCGTTTTTCCG
>JBGSVU010000062.1:0-2060 GCA_041752775.1 Pirellulaceae bacterium
GCAGAAAAAAATGATGTGTGCCCTGCCCCATCGATGGTCACGGGCGCCGTCGGACCGGGAGGTCCGTCGGGCCCTGTTTCCGGGGTGTTGACGTCCAACCGGAAAAATTTTCCCTCTCGCAGCGGCAGCAAAACCGCGCCATTCGTGTCAAATCACATTTTCCTGAAATGCCCGTCGTGAGCGGCCGGTTGATTCCGAAACAGACAATGGCCCGATCCGAAAGAAAAAAATCATGACGCAACAAAATCAGTACACTCCGCTCCCCGGGGCTTCGACCCCGCAGACATTTGGCGTGGGCTCCCAGTCCGCCCAGTCAGCGATCGTTCTCCCACAGAACCCTGCGCCGTCCCGCGCCACCACCGAAATCACAACCAAAAAAGAGAACCCGATCCGGTTTCCCCATATCCCCGCCCGAACCGGATTGCCTGCCGGAACAGTCGCAAAGTTCCACAATGACGGGGCGAGTCACCGGGTCGACTCCATTCACACCCGAACATCCTCCCAGTCTACCACTTCCCCGGGCCATCCTTCCGGCGCGGCCTCAGCACCCGTCAACCCGATCCCGGGGATTCGGACCCGCGACTCCATTCACTCCGAAGCGAGTGATGACCATCTCGTTCCCTTTGCCCCCACCACACCCCCCAGCGAAAAACCGGTGCGACCGGCCCTGCCACCGGACGTCGCCGCACTGACCGAACAGATGCGCCGCCGCCTGCTCGATTTTGGCAACCTGCTGGCCAGCCGCAGCAGCGACGCGCGACTGGAAAGCGCCTTTGAAACGGTTTGCCAAAGTTTCAGCCAACTCGACCGCGCCGTGGAACGCAACACCCAACAGGTCTGACTTTCATCCCGTCACGACGGAGACCTGGTTTGCCGCGACGGCTTTCGTTTCCGCAACACGTGTTGTGACGCACCGGCAATACACAATTCGAAAAGCCGCCGGAACCATCAACAGCGCAATTCCGGTGGCCACCACGACGCCACCTGCAATCGCAATCGCCAGTGGCGGCCAGAACTTCCCGCCGTCCAGAATCAGTGGCAGGAACCCCGCGACGGTAGTCAGCGTCGTCGCCAACACATGCCTCGTGCAGTCGACTACCGTATCCACGATGGCATCGACCCTGGTTTCGCCCGTCCCGTGCTGCGCCTGCAACGATGCCAGCACGACGATCGAGTCATTGATCGCAATCCCGATCAAACCCATCGTTCCAATAATCGCCGTAAACCCGAACGGATATCCACCCAGCCACAGCGAACCCAGCCCGGCACCAACCGACAGAAATCCGACCAGTCCGATGATCGCGGCGAGGCGAAACGAACCGAATGACAGGACCAGCGTCGCAACCATCGCGGCCATCAGGACTCCGACGCTGGCCAACAGGTTGCCCACCGCGTCGTTCCGCCTGGACGCTTCGCCGCCATAGGCCAGTTCGTACCCGTCCGGCAGTTCAAAACCGCTCGCTGCCAGTCGCTGCTGGAACTCGCCGAGAGCTATCGATGGCAGTGTGCCTGCCGTCAAATACCCACCAATCTCGTTCATCCGGCGGCGATTCAGTCGCACGATCACTCCCGTCTCGGGCTGCAGGCTAAATCCGGCAACCGCTTTCAGCGGCACTGTGTTTCCGGTTCCGGTCGCACCACTTCCCGAAATCAGGTCGATCGAACGGACGCCGCGCAGGCTTCCCCGCGCTTCATCCCCCATCCGGACACGAACCGGCAATTCCTCCATCTCCTGGATGACGGATCCTCCCTGACGACCGTCCAGTGCCGCCTGGACCTGGCTGGCGATCGCGACCGGCGACAGCCCCGCCATCAACGCACTCTGCGAATCGACATCGAGCGCGACCTGAGGCAACGTTTCGCTCAGCAAACTGGCCGTGTGTGTGACTTCGGGAACGCCTGCCAGAATGCTCCGGACCGTTTCACCGTATTCGCGCAACCGGTCAAAATCGGGACCGAACAGGCGGACTTCCACCGGAGCGTCGAACGGCGGCCCCTGCTCCAGCTGCCGGACCAGCACCCGCGCCTCCGGTACCGCACGGTCCAGTTCCTGCTGCATG
>JBGSVU010000063.1:0-6613 GCA_041752775.1 Pirellulaceae bacterium
ATCGATTTGCAGATACTCCCGGGCGGTATCTTCGAATCCGCCGAACCCGACGTCCTTCAACAGTCGCCCGACATCGTCGAGCACCACATTGACATCGTTCAAGACAATGACGCTGTCGGAACCGTCAGCGATACGGTCGGCCAGTTGCCCGGCAGGTTGTTCGGGGAGTTGTTCGCGAGGCTGTTCCTGGCCGTGGCCCGTTGAGGTCAGGAAAACAAGTGAAGCGAGCAGAACTGGCAACCAGCGGCAGGACACCATGTTGGACTCCGGCAGAAATTTACCTGAATGCGGGAAACGCAGCCACCGTTATATCAGACCCCGGCAAAACCTGCCGGGTTTCATTCGGGTATGATGGAACAACTGACTGTCCCCCGTTCCTGAGTCCGACTGCCTGATGATCAACTGGTATTTTGGCTGGATCTCCATACTGCTTGCCTTTGTCACCGGCGCTATCATCGGGCTGTTTTTCTACCGGGAAGATTTTCTGGGCGGCTATCATTCGTTCCGCCGCAGAATATTGCGACTGGGCCATATCGCACAGGCGGCCCTCGGCATCATGAATGTGGTTGCCGGAAACAGCCAGTTGAATTCGGGGATCGAATATCCGGCGATCGCCCAGTGGAGTCTGATTGTTGGCGGAATATCGATGCCGCTGGTTTGTTTTCTGAGTGCCTGGCGACCGGGTTTTCGGCACCTGTTTTTTATTCCGGTGGTGTCGCTGATTGCCGCCGCGGTTGAGATTCTGAAAGCGGGGCCGCAATGAAAATCGGATTGCTGGCCATGAGCGGACTGAGGGCGCATGACCCGGAGTTGCTGCGGCTGGGGCTGACGCTGCCTGGGGTCATCGAACGGGGGCGTGTGATCACGTCGATGCCCTGCCTGGGGCTGCTCTGGATCGCAGCGGTTACCCCGCCAGAACATGACGTGCGTTATTTCGAGGCTGACAATGTCGGTGTGATTCCGCGGGAATTGTTCGACTGTGATCTCGTCGCGATCAGTGCGCTGACGGCGCAGGCCAGCGAGGCATATCAGGCTGCCAGGCTGTTTCGCGACGCCGGAATCCGGACGGCAATCGGTGGGTTGCATGCGACCGTTTGTCCCGACGAAGCGCTGGAACATTTTGATTATGTGTTTGTGGGTGAAGCCGAGAACACGTGGCCAGCCGCCCTCGATTCCATGGCCACCGGCAGCGGACCGCGACTGTGGCGGGCCAGCGACGTGCCGGCGGTTGATTTGAACCGGTTGCCTGTCCCCCGGTACGACCTGTTGAAAGGCGGTTCGTGGAACCGTTTTCCGGTGCAAACCACGCGGGGCTGTCCATGGCGCTGTGATTTCTGTGCCTCCAGCATCATGCTCAACCGGCCCTATCGCAAACGGCCGGTGGCCCATGTCATTCGGGACATTCAGGAAATCAAAAAGTTCCGTCGGCGGCCCTTTATCGAACTGGCGGATGACAACACGTTCGTCGATCATCGCTGGGGGAAAGAGCTATGCGAGGCGCTGATCCCCGAACGGATCAAATGGTTTACCGAAACCGACATCTCGGTGGCCGACGATCCGGAGTTGCTGCGGTTGTTGCGGCTGGCGCGGTGTCGGCAGGTATTGATTGGGCTGGAGAGTCCGGGTGCGGAAGCGCTGGCGGGAGTTGAAATGCGATCGGATTTCAAACGGCGCCGCGTGGCCGACTATGCGGATTCCGTGCGGCGGATTCAGGACGCAGGCGTGACGGTCAATGGGTGTTTTGTGTTGGGGCTCGATCATCAGGGCCCGGAAATTTTTCAGCAGATTTTCGATTTTGCGATGGAGATTCCGCTGTTCGAAGTCCAGATCACGGTGATGACAGCTTTTCCGGGCACGCCGCTGTACGGGCGGCTGCTGGATGAAGATCGCATTCTGGAACCAGGCCGGTGGGATTTGTGCACGCTGTTCGACGTGAATTTCCGGCCGATGAACATGTCGGTTGATGAGCTGCGGGGCGGGATGTACTGGCTGGCGGAAAGACTCTATTCTCCCGCCTGCATCGCGGCGCGGCGCCGGCCGTTTCTGGAAAACCTCTGGGCGAGGGAATCGGCAAAGGGATGACTGGACAGCGCCCCTCACCTTCAGCCGAAGTGCGCCGGGACCTGGCCCTGGTCGGGCGAACTCTGGCACCGGTGGCAAGAGCGTTGTCAACTTTTGGTTCCAGGCTCAGCCGTTTTGGCGCTAGCCACGGTATTGGGCGATAGCCCGAGGCCAGTGCCGGTGTTCCTGGCAATTCGGCGATGGTGTTGCGGCGATGAACGCGGTAAAACCAAGCACTTTGACGGGCACTTCCCGGAAACAGTTTTCCGACCTTTCGCCCCTCCCGTCCCCTCCCACCCGGCTCCCGGGCAATTCCTCCAGAACTGTTTTTTCCAACGGCCTTGTTAACAAACTGCAACCAGACCGCTCGCCGACGTTTCCGGACTGGACTGGTCCGGGGCGATCTGTTGCCCCTGCTGATTCTGCTGTTTGGTGTGGCGTTTTCTGTTTGGGGGCTGGCGGGAATCCGGATGGACAACGAAAACGTCCTGCGCTGGTTGCCGGACAATTCCACCGCCCGCGACGACTACGAGTTTTTCCGGAAGCATTTTTCGTCCGATGACTATGTCGTCGTTTCGTGGCCCGGATGCACCGTGAACGACCAGCGGCTGCAGCGGTTTTGCGACTTGATTCGTGAACAGGTCCAGCCCGATTTGATCCACTCTGTAACATCGGGCCGGGACGTACTGCTGCAGATGTCCGCGACGGGAGGGCTGTCGCCGCCGCAGATCCAGCAGCGGCTGGCGGGTGTTTTCTTTGGTACCGGCGATCGCGAACTGACTTGTGCAGTGATTGCCCTCGGCCAGGGAGGCCGGGCCAGGCGGGCCGAGGCGATGGCGCTGATTTCCCGGATGGTGGAGCAAACGGACGGGCTGAATCCGGACGACATGATGATCGCCGGTTACCCCTGGCTGGCGGTCGTGATGAACCGGATGATCGAAGAGACGTTTCGCAACCTGTTACCGGTCTCGGGTGCAGCGGCGACGCTGGTGGCGCTGCTTTGTCTGAGAAATTTTCTGCTGGCGATGATCGGTCTGGTCGCCGCAGGAATCGCGGCGGGTTTCAGTGTGGCGCTGATTCCGGCCTGTGGCGGAAAAATCGGCGGGTTGACCATGGTCATTCCGACGCTGGCATTCGTGTTGACCATGTCGGGTGCGTTGCACCTGACCCGTTACGCGCTCAATTCTCCCGGTGATTTGCAAAAGCTGCTGCGGGTGGGATGGTTGCCCTGCACCGTTTCGACCCTGACGACGATCATTGGCGTGTTGACGCTGACCTCCAGCAACTATCCGGCGGTGCGCGAGTTTGGAGCCTACAGTGCCGGATCGCTGGTCTTTTCCCTGGTGATTCAGCTGGGATTGTTGCCGTGGATGATCACGCGCTGGGGGCAACCGGGACTGCTGAAACTGGTGGCCGGGGAGTCGGCGGACCGGTTCTGGAAACGGTTCCCGGGGCGGATTGAAACATTGCGGATACCGGTCGCACTGCTGACAGTGGCGGCCCTTGGATTTTCGGTTTTCGGCCTGTACCGGATCCAGCCCAACGTCGAAGCCGAGAACGTTTTTGCCAGTGATTCCGGCCCCCTCGTTTCCATCCGGCAACTGGAAAAACAAATTGGTCCGATGGATCAAACCGAAGCCCTGCTGGTTTTTGAGAATCCGCCAGGCGAAGACTTTTACCGGCGGGCCGCCTACGTTCGCCAGATCGCAGCGCTCTTTTCGCGGATTCCCGAGGTCGGTCGTGCCTGTGCCCTGACGGACTATTTGCCAGCCGAACCGACGGGCAGCGGAATTGCGGGCAACGCAAAAAAACGAATCTGGCGGCAGGAGCTGGCGGAGAACCGGATGGCGATGGAGCAAAGCGATCTGCTGAGAGTCACCGCCGAGGGGGAAATCTGGCGGATCAGTCTGAAGTTTCCGTTTGTCGAGCCGACCGATTTTGTCCAGCTGGAAAGTCGCGTTCGGCGGGTGAGCGACAGGTTTGGAGAGACGGCCCGCAGTCGATGGACCGGTTTTGTGCCGCCGCGACTGGTTTATACCGGGACCACGCATCTGGTACACGATGCGCAGCATCTGTTGCTGTATGATTTTGCGTTCAGTTTTCTGATGGCCTTTGTGATGATCACGCCGGTCCTGATGCTGGTTCTGCGCTCGGTCGGGCTGGGCGCCATCGGCATGCTGGGAAACCTGATTCCGGCGGTTGTGGTTTTCGGGATGCTGGGATGGTTGCAGATTCCGGTCGATGTGGCGCTCGGCATGACCGCGAGTGTTGCCCTGGGCATCGCGGTCGATGACACGACCCATTTGATGATCCGTTTCCGGGAGTATGGCGGTACCGTTCGAACGGCCCGTCCGGCGCTGCAAAGAGCCCTGATGCAATGCGGGCCCGCGATGCTGCAAACCACACTGATTGCCTGCGCCGGGATCGGGACGTTTTACTTCAGCGAGCTGCTGGTGATTTCGCGGTTCGCAGCCACCATTTCAGTTTTGCTCGTCACCGCCGTCGTGGCGGACCTGTTCGTGTTGCCGGTCACCCTGTTGCTCTGCGAAAACGCAACCGCGCAAAAAACCTGACGGATGTCGGGGAAGGCAGAACAAATGGGGACCATTGTTCTGCTGTTCTGCGCCGCGCCCGAAGGCCCCGGACCGGCGGCTGGTTTATCCGTTGCAAACTGCTTTGTTGGGGTCAGTTACCGGAAAGCCGGCCTTTTGCCAGGCGAGGTAGCCACCCCGGAGATTGACTACCTGGCCACCGGCGCGACGGATGATACTGGCCGCGATTGCCGAACGGGCTCCGCTGCGACATTGCGTGACGACGGTTTTTCCCGTGGCCACCGAAGCGGCGGACTCCAGCAGGTTGCCGAGGAAAAAATGTTCGGCCCCGGGGATATGGCCTTCGTCCCATTCGGTTTGCGCGCGGACATCGACCAGCCTGACCGCGCCCGATTCGATTTGTGAACGGATTTCGTCCGGCGTTGTTTCTGCGGTCGATTCGGTGCGCAGACTCTGTGTTTCCACCGCACCGGCATCGAACATGCCGCCCACGTTGTCAATCCCGATGGAACGCAGCCGTCGCAGGACATTTGCGAGGTTCTGCTGGTGGCACAGGACAAACATGGGGCTGTCGTAATCGACAAAAAAGCCCGCCCACTGCACGAGTGATTTCTCCGGGACATTGACCGTGCCCGGGACATGGGCGGCAGCGAATTCGGCGGCCGGTGCCGTGTCCAGAACCAGGTGGTCACAGGCAATGACAGCCAGTCGGGAGGGATCCAGCGGTGTGACCGGTGGGAGATCCTTCAACAGTGCAGGGCCCTCCTTGTTGACCCGTTTCATGACGGCAAAATAGGGCGGCGTCTCGGGCTGTTCCGACAGAATATAGTTGACGAATTCCTGTTCATCACTGAATTGCAGCGCGGGGTTGAACAGTTTCTCATAACCCACCGTGCTGGAGGGGATCGCCCCGAGGCCTTTGCCACAGGCGCTCCCCGCACCGTGTGCCGGCCAGACCTGCAGATGGTCAGGCAATTCGCGAAACCTGTCGATCGAATGGAACAGCTGCCGCGCACCCTCCCGGGCGCTCCCCACCACTCCGGCCGCAGTTTCCAGCAAATCGGGCCGGCCGATGCTGCCCACAAACACAAAATCGCCTGTAAAAATACCCATCGGAGAATTGGCCCCGCCGCCTTCATCGGTCAACAAAAAGGAAATGCTCTCCGGCGTGTGGCCTGGTGTATGCATCACCCGCAGCGAAACGTTGCCCACGCGAATTGAATCGCCGTCGCGGACGAGTTGGGATTCAAAACGGCTGGTGAACAGATACTTCCAGTCCGCGGGGCCTTCGTCGGACAGATACAGCCGGGCGCCGCAAGTGGCGGCCAGTTCGCTGCAACCCGACACAAAATCGGCATGAATGTGCGTCTCGGTTGCCGCGACGATCTTCAGACCGTTGGCCTTGGCGGCCTCGACGTAGGGCGCAATGTCCCGGCCTGGATCGATCACAATCGCCTCACCCGTCGTTTGGCAACCAACCATGTAGGAAGCGTGAGCCAGCGAAGGGTCGTAAAAATATTTGAGCAACATGAACAGGTTCTCCTTCTGCTTCGGTCAGATAAAAAGTTTGTTTGGTTGAGCCGGGTTCAGTCCGTGCCGATACGCCCAGGCAAAGTTTCTGCGGCAGTTGCCGCTGGCGACTGCTCCGACGGATTGATCGCCCGCGGGGCTTCGTGAACGACGATATAAATGGCCATCACGACCAGGAAAAAAGCAAACCCGCGCCGCAACTGGTCCTGGTTGATTCGCTGGTTCAGTTGCCTGCCGATCAGGGTGCCAAAAATCCCCAGCACTGCGAAAACGCCAATCGTGTTCCAGTTCACGGCTTGCCCGTCATACAGGTTGTGCAAAAAACCGGAAGCCGAATTCATTGCAATAATCGCCAGGCTGGTCCCGATCGCCACCCGCATCGGCAACCCGCCCAGCAGCACCAGCGCCGGCACAATCAGAAATCCGCCACCGACACCCACCAGTCCCGTCAACACGCCCACCAGCAGCCC
>JBGSVU010000064.1:0-8568 GCA_041752775.1 Pirellulaceae bacterium
GCAGCGCATCGCGCGACTTCTGGAAATGCCTGTCGGCGGATTCGGTTTCGCCTCGCGTCTGGCAGAGTTTGGCCAGGTTGTAGCTGCAACTGGCCTGCAAAACCCAGGCAAACGCATGGTCGGGTTGTGCCTGCAAAAAACTTGCGAGGTTTTTTTCTGCAGCTTCCAGCAGGCTGGCGCCCTGTTCGTCACCCAGTGGCCACGCGAGGGACTGTTCCAGCGCCTCGAACGCACCCAGAAACTGGCCGCGCAGGTTCTCGTCGAGCGTCGAAAGAATCCCGGTGGCGTCGGTCGTGGTTGTAACATTTTCCGCCAGCGATCCGAACCGTGACAGAAGCGGACGCAGGGGTTCTGGAACCGGATTCAGTTGTGTCAGATCCGCCACGATCGCCGGGGCAAGCACTTCGGTGGGGCTGGTGCTGGCCAGCTGAATCAGTGTGCCGGGCTGGCCCCGGCCGAAAATCCGGGTCGTCGCAAAGGCCTGGCCGTCGGCGGAACGCAGGTCCCCCGTCACCAGAAAATCCGCCCGCAGACGCAAACAGAGCGCCTGGGACCAGTCCGCTTCCGGGATGCCTTCGCCCTGCAACCGCTGCAGTTCGTCTTCCATCTGCCGTGTGGAAACCGTTTGCACATTCGGCAACGAACCGAGCGCCTGGCGAATCTGCGTGGCCAGTTGAACCGCAGGCTTGTCATAGAAAAAAGTCATCGATTCCATCGGCATGTAGGGCAGGACCGCAATGCGAATGCGACTGTCCGCGGCCAGTGCGACATTCGGGTTGTTCGCATCGCGTCCCGGGTTGCGAACGGATTCAATTTCCTGGCCGGTGATGTAGCCGATGCGGGCGTAAGCGGACTCGGGGCGCAGGGCGGATTCCAGCATCTTCTGCCGGACCAGCGGGTAGGAAAGATCGACCATCTGACCGCCGGTCCCCTCGGCCAGCTGGCTCATGAACTGGCGCGTTTTGGCCAGCGACTGTTCGTATGCCGCCTGTTCATCGGTGCGACTGGGGCAGAGCAGACAGTGGATCTTCAGTTTCTTTTTGTTGGCGAGATCGACCAGAAATCCGGTGTCGTACCACCGCTTGGCGCTGGTGTTTTCATCGACAAACGAATCGTCATAGGGTGGTGCGTCACCAACGACCAGCATCCAGCGTTCGGTTTGGTCGTCTTCCGACCACTCCAGCTGGCTGATCGCAGTAAACACTCCCAGGTCCACGCATTCGGGAAACCAGGGCCGTCCCGATTCAATTTTCAACTCGTCGATCAGGCGCTGGGTCTGGGCGTTGTCGGCGACAAAGGCCGGATTCACGACACGGGCTGGTGTCTCGGAATGGCCCACGTCGGAATAGGTCACAATCGTGGTTCCCATCGCACCGTCATGAATCCGGTGAAGATCGGAAAACATCAGCGGCAACGTTTCCCGGATCGACGGAAGTTCTCCGGCCATGCTCTCGGTCGAATCCACGACGACCGCCAGCTGCAAGGCGCGCGTGTTGACAGGCAGCGCATCGAGAAAGTTCGCCTGGTAAAGTCCCATCGCTCTCGCCTCGGGAATCTGCTCGACATTGAATATCGAACGCAGTGCCGCCGCCGTCGCACTGGGCAGTTGGGCGGAGGCGGAAACGGCTGTCATTCCGGCCAGCATGACGACCAGGCAACTCCAGATTCGCATCGGCGATCTCCCCAGGTGTGATGTTTGGTTGCTCCCTCCCGGACCAGCCAGGCCCGACCACCAAAACTTGGGCCTATCCCGAAAGGGGTTTGTTTCCTTTTGGGACAGGCACTTAATTAAGCGGGATTGTGGCAACGGGATGCGGGATTCGTATAATGCCGGTTGAGAGCCGCGTGCCCGATCTCAAAAACCGGGAGACGATTCGCAGCGGTCTCCTTCCCCCCCGTACAAAATTTTTCCCGTACACAACAGGATAACCGATTTTGATGCGCGCAGGGCCAGTCCGCTGTTTTCGTTTGTTGAAATTCTGTTTGGCCGCAGGGGTGGCAGGATGGCTGCTGGATTGCAGCCTGGTGCCAGCGTGCCAACAGTTGCCTGGCGAAAACAAAGTGCCCGACACCCGCCTGAACAGCGACCCGCTGCCCGACGAATCGAAACTGCCTGGTCACGCCGCCGTGGCCGCGGCGCTGAAGCAGTTGCCGCTGGAATCGGAATTGCCACCCGCCGTTCAGGCATCTGGCCAGAACGACGACGGGGCACCCGATGGAGTCGATGTTCCCGTTCTCCCGCCGCAGGACGATGACTTGCTGGCCGATAACAACCGGCCGATTCTGAAACTGCAACTGGGTGGGCCGACGGCACCGATCCGCGCGTTGCAGTTTTCTGCCGATTCGAGACAGATTTTTGCCGGCGGTGATGACAAGGTGCTGCATGTTTGGGCCCAGCAGGAGAACGGCAGACAGGGCGATTTCAGCTGGAACTGGCAACAGGCTGTCAACTGGCAAATCTATCGCGGGCTGCGGGGTTCGGTACATGCCATCGCGGCGAACGAGTCCTCGATTTTTTTTGCCGGGTTCGGAGCCACTGCAGAATCGGGGGAAGTGGCGATGGTGGACGGTCGGACGTTGCGGCTGGGGCGCTGTCTGTTTGACCTTGAGAAAGGATCCAAATATGGCGTGGGGGGACTGGCCCTCACCGGAAAAGAAAGTCTGGTGGCGATTGACTATTCCGGCAGGATCACCGGATGGAAACGCGATCCGGCAACCGGCCAGTGGCAGGCGGATTTGATTCGCAAGGGTGATTCCGAAATTTTTGACCGGGACACCAGCGATCTGCTGGAACGATTTCGGCGATTCGGCACAACGCTGGCAGCCTCCGGCATTCGTGCCAACGCCGGAAACGAAACCATCATTTTTGCACGGCCGCGAGCGCTGAAACCGGACGCAGCGACACCAGAATGGGATCTCGTACGGCGCTCGCTGACGACCGGCGCCGAAACCGTACTGGCCGCCCCCCTGCCCCACCTCGGAACCGTTCCCGCCATCGCAGTCTCCAGCGATGGCAACCGGGTTGCGTCGGCCGACCTCGGTGACAACGGCCGGTTGTTCGTCTGGGATCTGAACAGCAATCCGGTGGCGACAACCTCATTGGTGGGAATGGCGATTCGCACGATTTCGATTTCTTCGACAGGCAAGTACCTGATGACAGGAACGGTTCCCGACGCTGATGGCGAGAGCCAGGTAGTCCTGTGGCGGTGGAATCCCGATGGATTCCAGAATCTTGTGACTTGGCGCCAGCCAGCGGCCGTCGTGGCCAGTTGTTTCAGCCCCGACGAAAACTGGCTGGCCTGGGCGGTGAACGACGCGGTCATCGTCAAATCGCTCGCCGACCTGGTAAAAGACCATGAGCCGTTGGCCTCATCCCGCGTTTTGCTGAAACGGGTCGCGTTCGATGCTTCCAGCGACGAGGGATACCGGGTTCTGTTGCAACAGGCAGAGGGACCGCAGCCCGGCAAAAGTCAGATTTTCAATCCGCAACGGGCCAGCCTCGAGGACCAGTTGCCGGATTCGGCAGTTGAATGGATGGCCCCCAACCCTGCTGCCGGACGCTGGGTGCTGAAACAAACCGCGACAGACAACCGCAGCCGCGTGGAGTGGCATGTCGAAAGCGACGGTCAGCGGCAGTGCTCAATACCCCTGGACAACAACGTGGATGGCATGATCACCTCGGCCTGCTGGATCGCGGACGGGGACAATCCGCAACGACCAGGTGGCATTGTTGTCGGTACCAGCACACGCAACCACATTTATCTCTTTCGCTTGCCCGTTCAGGGTTTGGCCCAGCTGGTCCGCCAGTACCGGGGCCATGAATCGGCAGTCACCTCAGTCGGAATCTCGCCCGACCGCCGCTACCTCGTATCGTCGGCAAACGATTCCACCGTCCGCTTCTGGAAAATGGACGATGCGATCGCCGGACCGGAAACGGACACCACGTTTCATTCTTGGGGAGCGGCGTTCGCTGTCCAGGCCAACGAACTGGTTGTGACCGAAGTGCTCGCCGACGGACCGCTGTATTTTCGCGGCGTTCGTGCGGGCGACATCATCGACACGATTCGCTGGCGGCCGGTGGGCGGGCTGGAAGAAACATCCGTCGACGACCCCGCCGCGATGCTCGCGGAACTGCGCGCGGATGACTTTCGGCGGATGCTCCGGTTCGAAACCCGTCGCGACGCGGCTGTTCGACCCCATTTTTATCTTTATCCCGCCTGGCAACCGCTGGCGTCGCTGCTGGTCACAGCCGATCGCGAGTGGGCCTGGTGGAGTCCTTATGGGTACTACGATGCATCCTTCAACGGCCACAGGAATTTTGGATGGCAAATCAACCGCGGCATCAGCCGGGCACCCGATTTTTTTCGCGCTTCGGAAATGAAAGAAGAACTGGAACGCCCGCAGTTAATGAAACGGTTACTGACCGCAGGCAGCATGGAAGACGCTTTTATCGCGATGCGCCAGTCGGTTCCGCCGAACCTCGAAGACCGGCTGACGGCCGAAAATCGTCTGCGTCCACACATTCAAATCGTCCGTCCGTTGTCGCAGACTTCGGTCGAGGGAAACTCGACGGTTGTGGAAGCGGTCGTCAGTCTGCCCGCCGGAATTCAACCGGTTCTGCCCAAAGCCTTTGCCAATGGAGTGCCCGCACCTCCTGCAACCCAAACCGGCAAAACAGTCGGGGGCGACAGCATCGAATACCATTATCAGTGGCAACTGCCGCTGCCGGCCGACCGCCGGTTGCGAATTCAGGTTGTGGCCACCAGCCAGGAAGGTTCCGCCGACATGGCCCAGGTGGACGTCGCCCACGAGGCTTTCGCTCCGCCCCGTTCACGAAAACTCTTTCTGATCGCGGCCGCCGTCAACCAGTACGGAGACAGCCAGATTCCCCAGCTGGAATTCGCGCTCAACAATGTTGCCGCAGTCAAACAGGTCCTCGCAGCCAATGGGCAACTGCTGTACGAACTCGACTCGACGGTTCTGCTGGAGAACAGCGCCAGCCGTCCGATGTGGTCGGTCGCGGCCGACGATGCCGTCGAACAGTTGCGGGGTTCAGCCGGCCCCGACGATCTGTTGGTGATTTTTCTCTCGGGTCACGGAATCAGCGATCCGCGTTCCGACCAGTACTATTTTGTAACCGCGTCGTCGCGATATCTGGATCTGGTCGGCCGGCAGTATGGTGACTGCATTGCCCTGGAAGACTTTTCGAAATTCGCCGGACTTCCGTGCCGCAAACTGGTCATCCTCGACACCTGCGAAAGCGGTTCCTTTCGCGCGACCGGACAACAGGACCTGAAGCCGCTGGTTCGCGCGCTGGAGAGCGACCTGTTTTTTACCATCACGGCTTCGGAAGGTTCCGCTGACGCGTACGAATCTCGCAAAGATCAACTCAGTTTTCTGACCGCCAGTCTGGTTGCCGGGATGCGCGGTGAAGCGGATCTGGCGGCCTTTGGAGGCAACGATGACCAGCGTGTCGGATTCGCCGAACTGGTCAGCTACGTTACCAGCCGGGTACCCGCCGAGATCGCCAATATTGGCGGACAACAGAATCCGGGTGCGGCCCCGAAGGACCTGTTCGATTTTGCGGAAATCCCCCTGACGGTCCGCGACGCCAATTCAGGCCGCTGAAGTCAGGCCCTGCCGGCACCCGGCTATCAGGATGTCTGTCCGTCTGCCCGTCTGCCAACCAGCCCGTCCAGGGCGTTCTTCCTGGCCCGGCGTCCGGCTCTACCGTCGGCGGCTGAGTTGCAGGACAAACTCGCCATCAAACAGCCCCTCCTCCAGCCCGCGCAGGGGAGCCACGCCCCCCAGCGTCAGCAGGGTTTTCTCACCCAGCTGGAATCGCAAACCCATCGTCGCGTTCAGCACATCGAGGCGATTGAATGGATTCGAAATGGTATCGGTGAAACCTGAATTCACCGGACCAAAAGCCGCATTGCCGGCCAGGACCGCGTCGGTATCGTTCAGCGTGGTCGTGTAGTGCATCTCGAAAATCCCCGCGATGCCACGCAGTTTCGCACTGCAACACGAATTGCGGTAGAACCATTTTCCGACGGACATGTCGATGAACCACAGGTTCTGGTCATTGTAAATCTGCGTGACATCGGTCTGGCCCGCCGTTGAGGAAGTCACAGCGTTGCCGGCCGCGGCAAAATCCATTTGGGAATAAAACGTCGCCCAGCAACCGCGGTTGGGCGTGCACTGCACGGCAAAAAAGGGCTGCAAATGATAAGCCGTATTCTCAAACTCCACCCGGGTTGATCCGGTCGTCAGCTCGGATGCGGCAGCGGTGGGGAAAATGACTCCCAGCCCGGTCGAAACAGCGTGTCGGCAGTCCTGGTAAAGCAGCGCCTTGCCCGTCAGACTCAGATTGCCAAATTCGTTGGCCTGAAACAGCGTCCCGCCATCCTGAAACTGTTGCGAGTCGACACCGTTGGCAATCGGAATACGCGCCGTGACCGACATCAAACCATTGGCAAAAGTTTTCTCGGCACCAAACAGGTAACGGTTCACATCCAGCTGGTTTCCGTTGACGTCGCTGACCGCGTCGGCAAACGCATTGTAAGTGAAAAACACCCGGTCCATCGGGACTGGACTGTTGTTTTCCGACAGCTTGTAGCGGCGGTCACCGCCCGCAGTCGGCAGTATGATCTGTTGGCCACCCCAGCTCGGACCCGTGATGAACGAGCTGCTGCCGAAAAAATCCCCGATCGTCGAGACGTCGGAAAAGCTCGCCTCGCGGCCCACACTCATCCCGGCGGTTTGCGAAAAAGAGTCATTGGCCTGCAGCATGTCCGGTGCCAAACCGGCTGTCGATCCGGCGGCTTCGGCACCCGTTCCCGGAACCGGCTGGACAACCGAAGGGTTGTTGTTCGATTCCAGTCCTGGCTGTGCAGCGGGTTGATCGCCGATGTTGCCCACCACGCCTCCCGGCACATTTCCTGTCGTCGGCATCCGCGGGTTCATGCCAGGTTGAGCAACTCCCGGTTGAGCGTATTGGGGTTGACCGTATTGGGGGTGGACCTGGCCGGGAGCCGTAGCGGGAGGGTTGTAATGGGGGCCATAAGGCGGGCAGTTCTGCGGGATAATCAGGAACTCGCGAGGGCTGACCAGGTTCAGTCCCTGTTGACAGCCACAGGGGTCTTGCTGGCAATGATCGCAACAACCGGAGTGCCGCCTGACCAGTTGGGGGCTGCCACCTGCGTGCGCCATGCCTGGCAAAGCGGCCGGAAGCAATCCGGCTCCTGTCAGCAACAATGCCAGAACATTCCGTGAACAGACCATCCAGCAATTCATAATCGATCCCCCAATTCAAACTCCCATTCCTGCGGGTACTTTCGCGCAGGGAATGTCCTCCCGGTCACAACGATTAATCGGAAGTTGCGCCAAAGTCCGGTTAACGCGATCGTGCAAATATTCAATTTTTCACGGGTTTCAACCGGTTTTTTGTAAAGTTGAGCGGGCAAAACCGGCCTGTTCAGGGGGATTTGGCAGGAAAATTTGCGCAATCGTCAAACTTTGACAGGGATAAATTCAGGCTGCGTTCATCTGATCCGCACTGTCTGGGTCACCGGTTCAGGAATGAGGCTTGCCACCCTGCGCAGGGCCGGCTAATTTGAACGGGTCGCGGTCCTTTCTGCTGTTTTTTTGCACCGCGCCGTACTGGAAAACTGGAGGATTCGGCATCGCACTTCTGGACGAGTTTGTATCCTGGTTGAACGGGCACGGCGTGACCCTGACGGAGTTGTCACGCAAGGATTCCTTTGCCATCACCAAACAGTGGACGTCCGTGTTTGCGGATCCCTTCAGCAACCTTCACGAGACGAAGGGGCCGAAGGCCGTGACGTATTGGCTCGCTTCACCAGGCGATGATTTGATCCTGCTTTTTTTGTCGGCCCGAATTACTGCATTTCCGCTTTCGGAAAACAGCCGCCCCTGTACGGCTCACCGGTATTCTGGTCCGGTGATCGATCTTTCCAGTTACAACGAGCTGGAATTCGCGGTGTTCCCTGACTCCTATGCCTGGACACTGGTTCACACGCATGAGGATGGTTCGTTGGGTGGCCCCTATTTCATCCGCAATGAAGACGCGATGTAGAAACCGCGCAGAAACAGTTTGCCGGATCCCACGCGCCCCCGTTCCGCCTGTTTCAGGGCTCCCAGCAGGGCTCATTCGACAAGGTCGCCCCTTTCGCCCTGACAGACACAGCCGGCAGGGAAAGCCATCCAGCCCCCGGGTCCGCGTCACATAACCTGGCGAGTTGGCCAGACATTGACCGAAAAAACCTTATGCGTCGGAAATAACGACTACAATTGACCCGGAACCGGAAAGAAGTGGAAAAACAGCCCGGATCCGCCTCCTGAACGTAACGGATTCCGGGACTGAAACATTCCGTAAAGTCATGAATCAAGCCCATTCTGAAACACGGAGAATTCCCGAACGACGTCGCTGGATCGTCGCGCATTCGATCCTGGCCACGGGCCAGGCGACAGGGCCCGGGCAAATGGCCCGGGGACCTGGAGCGCGTTTGCGGCGTTTCGGTCGCCCCTGCGCGGGCGCCATTCGGG
>JBGSVU010000065.1:0-3582 GCA_041752775.1 Pirellulaceae bacterium
ACTGGTACAGAAAAATGGGGCATTCCACCGCGATCATCGAGTCAAACTGGCTGAGGAAAAGGAAAGTAATCAGGAACGAAGTTGTGCAGAAATAGTAGGCAAGTGCAACCAGCGACAGCACAACAAAAGACAACCTTTCGATCAACTTGCCAAACGTCGGCTTTTCCAAAGTCCGTAAAAGAGGGTAAAGTGCCAAAATAATCCCGAGAAACGGAGAAGCGGCAAAGCCGGATTCCCAACCGGTTTGCCCGGTGAACGTGGCAGCATAACGGGTCTCCTGTCCAAACAGTGCCAGGGACAAAAGGAACACCGCGACGGCCTTGACGATCAACCAGGAGCACTTCATCGACCATCCCAGTCCGGCCAGCGCCGATCCTTCGGGGCTGGTGACGATGACATAAATCTGTCGGAGTGCACTGCCCAATAATGCAGACAACATTGCAACGACAACCAGGGCAAACAAATTGAATTCCGCTGTCCGGGTTTGATGCATCGAAGCAAAAAAACGACGTCGACAAATATCAACGTCATTGCCGCGTGTTGACGATTCATTGTCCTGCCTCTGATGGATTTGGAGGTTGCTGATTGAGTTTAACTTAACTCCAGTCCAATAGAGATTCCACGACGCGCAACGAAAAAAAGTTCACGGCAGAGCACCAGGCGGTGATCGTTCGACTTGCTCCGAAAGCCCTCCGCTCGATCTTCCCTGCCGAGTCCCTGTTGGGGCGAAATCGCCAGAATTCTCTCCTCCCTTTTCTGCCGTGCCCAACCATGTGGATCAGAACCACCAGCGGACAAGCCCTGTCCAGTCGCCGGGTTCGCCCCACTTTCGCTCCAGCGTCCAGTCCGGTCCAGACCGCAAAACGACATCGACGCAAGCGCACTTCAAAAAAACCCGAGGGATGGCGCGAATAAAATCCAGGGAGCAGGGCTGCCTGGCAAACGGGATTGTCGCCAGATTGCGACCATGCCATGCAAAAACCCGATTTGCGAAATCCAGTCATTGGGCCGCATCAGTCACCCTCCAATTATCAACTGGGCCTTCTTCCGCCACGCACCTCCGCGATGGCTTGCCGGATTGAACTGGCTTACAATCCAGGTCTGGAGTGCGCTGGTGGCGTCACGCCGCGTGACACCGGAAACGTTTCGCAGAAATGCCCTTTTTTCAATCCCAGCCGCAAAGTTCCCTTTCGATCCATCGTCAATATTCACACCGGTCAATTCATGTTTTCGAGATACCTGTTACTGCTCATGTCGACTGGAGTCGTTTCCGGTTCGTGGACTGCTTTTGCGCAGGAAGCGACGCAATCAGTTCGCGAGGAGGGATCGCCAGCGGTTGTAGTTTCCGCGGATCCTGTCGATCCGCTTGTGGAACCGCCCTGTTCCTATTGTATCGAGCAACACGAAAAAGGCCTGATTCAGAACGACGACCGGGTCCTCGCGTGGATTCGTGGGGCACACAATGGCGGGGCCTTTCCGCTGCGATTTTTCTTCACTCGGCCGCTGGTGATCAATGATACGTATGGGCTGTTTTTTTTCGACCAGAACGGCGGCTTTGTGGCAGCCTACGAAAAAGATTACGGCTACAGTTTTCACGGCTGGCGCAATGGCGTGATGGTTGTCAAAGGCCCCGACGGCTCTCTCTGGTCGACACTGACCGGCCGTGCGATCGAGGGCCCTTCGTCAGGCAAACAGCTGGTACGGGTACCGAACCTGATGATGTCCTGGGGACACTGGTTGCTCCTGCATCCCGAATCGACCGCCTACAACCTGTTCGAAGGCAAAACGTACGCCGACAAACCCGTTTCGTGGGAACCCGTTCCGGAAGCCGTGAAATCAATGGGACCCGCCGATCCGCGACTTGACCCGCAGTCAGCCGTGATGGGTGTCGAAGCCACGCATGGGACAGCAGCATTTGCCCTCAATGGACTTGCCGACCGGGACGTGCTGACGGGAAACGTGGGAGATCAGCCGGTCGTCGTGTTCTGGTACGGACCCACACAGTCCGCCGTGTCATTTTCGCCGATCGTTAATGGACAAAAACTGTCGTTTTATCCGGACTCCATTTCGCCAGCGACAGCCCCATTCAAGGATCGCGAAACGGGCACCCGCTGGTCACTGGCCGGGCGCGGAATCGACGGACCGTTGCGGGGCGTGGAACTGACCTGGCAACCGGGCATCCAGTGCCACTGGTTCGCATGGGCCGCTGAATACCCCGAAACATCCCTGATTGAGAAACCGGAACCGGCCGACGATGCGAAAAAGGATCAATAACCATGGGCTGTGAACTTCGTTGCGAGCCGCCTCGTTCCTGTTCCGGAATCGTGATAAAGGCTGTCGCCAAGGCTGTCGCGGTCGTGCTGTGGGCAATGCTCTTTGGCGCACCCGGGTGCCAGCCCGCGCCTCGTCAGGACGCGGGCAGTTTGAACGGTATTCTGACCGGACACGTTATCAATTTTCACGAAGCTACAACGGAGTGGCTGGACGCGTGCCAACCGGGTTGTAGCGTTGTGCTGTTTCTCGACGAACAGAATCCTGCTCCACAGGCCCAGGCCGCCGACCGCATCGTCCGGCGTCGTGGCCAGGTGGAATACTTCATCGAAGTCGGTCGCTGTCCCGTTCTTGCTGACGCCCACCCGGAATGGATGTCCAGTTTGCAGGGACATGACGAATGGCGTCAAAAATTCCCACGTGTTGAAAACCCGGGTGACGATGAGATTGTAAAGAACTATCCATGGGTTCCCGTGGGTTACGCGGAAGCATTCGACGCCCATCTGGAACGCATTCGCGATTTGCTGCAGGGCAAACCCGCTCCCGCCCGAATCTGGCTGAACGATTTGCAGTCCGGACCGTCGGCCTGTGGATGCGGCCATGTCCTGTGTCGCTGGACTCCGGACTACGGACCGTTGCGAACCGCAACGCAGACCGGCGACGATGCAGCCGCCCGTTTTGTCGCAGCGGTAAAACAGCTCGTACCCGGCTGTGAGATCATCCCGGTTCTGACAACGGAATGCGAACTGGACGACAAGGACTGTGAATGTGCCGGAGTCGACTGTTACGTCGGCATTTGTTGGCGCGCGTTTTCGAAACAGCTGGACGCGGTCGCAGATGAATCTCCCCGCGTGGGCGTCGCCTGTTTTTACAAATGTTTTGGGCGGGATCTGGAGCGTTACGGCGACCAGGCAGGCTGGGTCCGCTTTGCGATCGATGCCGTTGGTTCGATACCGCCGCAGCGCGATGGACGGGGAATTCCTCCACAGCGCACAATTGCTTTGTTGCAGGGCTGGGACGTCACCTCCGACGAGCTATCTGCGCAACAGAAGGTGGCCGAATCGGCCGGCGCGGGCGGTTGGCTGGTGGTCAACGTTCCGCTCAACCAGTCGTGGGAACCCCGCAACTGGAAATTCCCGCCGGGCACCGTCCGCAACGCAACAAAACAGCCGCAGAAAACCCTGGAGTGAAATTCCGGAACGGATCCTGTCTGGAAGAGGCTGCCGTTCACGCGCCGGGGTCTGACGCGTTTTTCGGCCGGGTTTCTTGCAACCAGTCCACCCCTGTACCGCAGAAAAACAATTTGAATGA
>JBGSVU010000066.1:0-3081 GCA_041752775.1 Pirellulaceae bacterium
CATCATTCTGGTGGATCGCTGGGGGCGGTACCGCGACCGCTTTCGCTGGGATGATGCCAGCGAGACGAAACGATTTGTGGATACCGCAAATGCGATTCTGGATGAACAGTCCGTTCCCCTGGACAAAGTTGTGACAACGCGGAACGGGCTGGCGGTGGCGCGACCGAAGGACTGGGGCAGTGTTCCCTGGCTGTACGAGTTTGAATTGACTAACGCGCAGGGCGAGCAGTTCTATTCGCGTGACATGACGGGTGAGGTTTGGATCGGGAGTTTTTTCTTTTCGCGTTGTCCGGACATTTGTCGCCGGCAGAACCAGTATTTGGCGGCGTTGCTGAAACGGACGGCTGAGGACGGGTTTCCGGTTGTCAGTATTTCAACCGATGGAGAGCACGACCAGCCTGAAGTCCTGCGGGCCTATGCGTCAGAATTTGGAGCGGAAGAAGACCGCTGGCAGTTTTTGACGGGGCAACCGAAACTGGTGCAAAGGATCGCGGGCGAGTATTTTCACGCTGCGGCGGGTGAGAACCACCATTCTTCCCTGCTGTATGTGGTGGACCGCTGGCATCGTGTGCGAGGAAGTTTTGACTGGCAAAAACCGGAAGACGAGGCGGTCATGCTGGAGCTGATTCGCCGGTTGCAGGCAGAGGATGTCCCCGGGCCGCTGGAAGAATCTGGAGAATCCCCGCGAAATCCTGACGACGAAACCGCGACTGCAGACAAAACGGACGGGGGCGACGAGTGAATCCACTGGAATGGTCCGGAATGCCTGTTGACCTGATGGCAACTGCCAGCGTGCTGCCGCACATCAACGCCTCGCTCAATCTGCTGGCGACGATCCTGCTATTGACCGGATACTGGTTGATCAAGTCGGGTCGCGAAAAGGCGCACCGAAACGTGATGCTGTCAGCGTTCGTGGTCAGTTGTGCTTTTCTGGTCTGTTACCTCGCGCACAAGTATTACTATGGTGACACGCCGTTTCCGCGGGAACGCTATCCGCAGGTTGTGGTTTTTTACTGGGTGATGCTGGCCAGTCATGTGTTGCTTGCAATGACCGTGCCGTTTCTGGCAATCGCGACGATCGTCCTTGCGTTGCGCGACCGGCGGGCGGCTCATCGCCGGATGGCCCGGATCACCTTTCCGGTTTGGCTGTATGTCTCGGTGACCGGAATTTTGGTCTATCTGTTTTTGTATCAGTGGTTTTTGCCCGGCCCGGTTTTGGGAGTCAGCGAATGAGACGGAACCGCTGCCAATTTGGTGGAGGACCCGGGGGCCGGTGGCCAACGCTGGTGCTGTTTGCCTGGTTCACGCTGGTGTTGGGTTGTGATTCACTGTGGGCCTGTCCCAATTGCAGGTTTGCGCTGGCCGAAGCGGGCCGGGCCCTCGGTTATGCGGTGGGGATTCTGATGCTGATGGCAGCGCCCTTTTCCATAGTGGCGTTTTGGACCGTCGCGATTGTGCGGCTGCGGCGCGGCTTGAAAGGTTGAATCGGCGCTGGGGCAGCTACCGGTTTTGATCCAGCCAGAGTTCGATCTGGGCGCAGAGCGAGTCCATTTTTCCGATATAGAAATGATCGGCTTCGGGAATGACCATGGCAGTGATGCGGGGGTGGAGGGCGGCGATCTTCTGGAGTTGGGATTCCAGTCCGTCGAAGGCCGGGTTTTCTGACAGTTCTCTTTCTCCAAACAGAATGCCGGCCGGAACTTCGATCCGGTCGATGTAGCCGAACCAGTCGAACTGGTTGTCGCGTCCGTACTTTTTCAGATAGGCCTGGGCACTCATCCAGGTGGGGAAGGGAAATTCGACCTGAATCAGCCGATGTCCTTCACCGGCCTCCAGCAGAGTCCTGGCCTGGTCGAGCGTGGCCTGGAAAATTCCGGCAGACGGCGATGCGAGGAACTGGTCGGCGTTCAGTCGTGTTGGTGAGGCTGCGACAATACCGACGACTTCGGGTGCAGCGGCCCAGGCCTGGGCATACAGGCATTTGATGGCACCCAGACTGTGGCCCACGAGAAGGATTTTTTTGTGGCCCATCCGGACGAGATGGTTGACCCAGCCGCGAATGTCGTGCCGGCATTCGTCGACGTCTTCAACGGCGGCTCCGCCGGTTTGGGTTCGCCCGGCTCGCAGCGTCCAGTTCAGGAAATCGTGACCGCGTGTGTTGCCGATCACGACTTCCATCCCGGTTCCGGCCAGCCGCGCGGCGATTTCCAGCAGAAGGGGGGAAGAATAGAAATTGCCAGCCAAACCATGCACGATTACGGCGGCGTCGGCCAGCGGCGGACGGTCGCCGTCGGCGTCGATGCGAAATCCATGCAGTCGAACCCGGTCTTCGGTAATCGTCGATGTCAATTCGCCTTGCATGGCGCGCGACCAGCGGGGAAAAATGAAGCCAAAAAAACCGCTCCGGACAAAATCGTCCGCGCGGTTCTTTTAACGGTTTCGGACCCGGCCCTGGTGTTTTACAGGGTGGTATTTTACAGGGTGGTATTTCTATTGGGCGTTGGCCGGGCTGGGCACGCTGCTCAACTGCGACAGAACCTGCAGCACGCTGTTGAGATGGGCCAGCCGGGGGCCGTAGCGATCGACGAATTCATTGAGGACAAAATCGCCATCGACGAGATTGTCGAAGTTGTCTTTGACGTCGATCGTCAGGTTCTCGAGGAACTCGGTCTGAATCTGGCTGAGGGCTTCGGCGGCCACACGGCAGCGACGGGCCAAAACCGGGTTGGCTTCGCGCCACTGTCCCAGTTCCTGGGCGCGTTGGCGCTGGGCGGCACCGAGGTTTTCGATCAGATCTTCCATCAGTTCGTTTTGACGTTCCTGCCCGGCAAGCCTGCCCAGAAAACTGAAAAACGGCAAGAAAGGAATCTTTGCCAGTGCCCGAAAACTTTGCAGCCCCATCACCAGACTGGAACGGTCTGCTGAATGAACTCCTGACGCCACAAATCCGCGAACTCAACCCGGCAACGGGTGGGCTGACTCCGCAAATCGTCTCGGCCAGCATTCGCCAACGGCCACCGAAAATCCAAAGTTTCTACTTCGATGGCCAGCCAGTCATAGGCGGAGCACAAAAACCGGATC
>JBGSVU010000067.1:0-1996 GCA_041752775.1 Pirellulaceae bacterium
CGACGCTGGCCGAGGGGCGTGGCCAGGCGTAACAGAAAGGCGAATCGTCCGGACGCACAGCCAGCAGGGTTTTCAGTGCGTTGTGAGTGGCAGCGATTTCATGCAGCCGAATAATCTGCACACCGCACAAAGCCAGGTGCAGACTGATTCCCAGGGTACCGGCGTCGCGAGCTGCAATCTCCGGCCCCGTCAGCTTGCCAACAAAACCCTTGCGCGAATGACCGACCAGAACGGGTTGCCCCAGCTCGTGAAAGCGGGAAATGTTTCGCAACAATTCGAGGTTATGGAAGTGTGATTTTCCAAAACCAATTCCTGGATCGAGGCAAATCCGCGATGCCCCGATTCCGGCATCGACCAGTGCCTGTTTTCTGTTCCGGAGAAAATCGACAACCTCTGACGTCACGTTATCGTAACGCGGGTTGTCCTGCATGGTCGCGGGCGTGCCCTGCATATGCATCACGCAAACGCCACAATCCGAATCGCGCACGACTCCAGTCATCTCCGGGTCGCCTGTCAGGCCGGTGACGTCGTTGACGATGGAAGCGCCGGCCTGGAGGGCAGCCCGGGCCACGGCTGCTTTGGACGTATCGATCGAAACCGGAACCTCACTTTCCCGGGAAATCCGGCGAATGAGGGGGATTGTCCGCTCCAGCTCGATCCCGACGGAAACGGGTTTGCTGTAAGGTCGCGTGCTCTCGCCACCGATGTCGAGAATTCCGGCTCCGGCTTCGACCAGTCGCATGGCATGCAAAAAGGCTGCATTCGGGTCGTGCCACTGCCCACCATCCGAAAAACTGTCGGGGGTCACGTTGACGATTCCCATCAATACGGGTCGGCGGCCCAGTTGGAGAATTCGGGGGCCGATCTGCCAGTGGTTTGCTGTTCCGGACTGGCGCCGGTAACTGTGCGCGACTGTTTTTTCAAAAGCCGCCCAGTCGTTTTCCGCAGTTGCGAGTTCGTACCCGGACGCTTCGTTGGCGTTTGTTTCTGTGTCGTTTTCACTCATCCTGGCTGTCACCCTCATCCGCCCGGTTCAGATCGAGGTTTCGAAACAGGGGCAATCGCCGGTAGTAGACTTCGAGCGTACAGACGGCGAACGAAGTCGCGAAGATACGACCGCCCTGGCTGCCCCACTCAAACTGTTTGGCTTCCCAACTGCCCGTCTGACTGCCGCGCCGCGTTTGTGTTTCGACGAGAATCTGTCGCATTTCGGTGTTCCACTTTTGCCACTGCGGGCCGCCATAGTGGTGCATGGCCTGGGTTGCATAGTACCAGTAATAGATATCAGGATTTTCGAGGGAAGGCGGGTGTTCGTCACCCAGCCATTGCACGGCGCGCATCAAACGCGGATCATCGCGATCCCATCCGAGGTACATGCGACAGAGGATCGCTTCCGCCGTCATGGACGGGGTCGCTTCGCCTTCGTCCGGCTGGTAGCGGTACAGCACGCCAGATTCGGACACGGGGTCGCGGCGTTTCCTTTGACCGGCCCGGTCGAGGTAGTTTCCGGCGCGGTTAAACGTTTCCTGCCCCACGTCCAGGACGCCCATTTCGCGGGCACTCTGCAGCGCCATCAACTGCCATCCGAAAACGCTCGTATCGCCTTCCTGACCGGGAAAATCCCGCCATCCCCCGGCGCGATGTTGCGCCTGGACAATGAAATCGATGGCCCGCTGGGCGGGAACCCGCAGCTGTTCGTCGCCCGTCAGGGCGTAGGCCTCGCACAGAACGATCGCGCATTGTCCGTGGGCATACATCCCCGCCTGGCCGGGAAAATCAGCCCTCAAGTCACCGTCGCGGGACTGGTTTTTCATCAGCCACTGCAGTCCACGGGCAACAGTTTCCTTGTAGATCCCAAACTCCTGGGTTTGTCCGGCGCCGAGAAACGGCAACAATGCCAAACCGGTTGCCGCGGCGTCGCCCTGATTGCCGGGCCGCCCGCTGCGGGAAAAGTTCGCCAGGCTCCAGCTGCCATCCGCGTTTTGCACCGACGCCA
>JBGSVU010000068.1:0-2437 GCA_041752775.1 Pirellulaceae bacterium
CTGTCCGCCAGCATCTGCCGCACATCCTGCGGCGTCCCCGACGCCAGCAGCCGCCCACCCGAAACAAGCAGAAAGGAGGGCTTGACGGCCTCCACCTCGTGCAACACATGGCTGGCCAGAATCAGGCTGCGGCCCTCGCGAACCCAGTTCAGCAAATGGTTCGTCATCTCAAAGCGGCCAACCGGGTCCAGTCCATTGAAGGGTTCGTCGAGTATCAGCAGTTCCGGATCGTGCGCCATCGCCTGGGCCAGTTTCACGCGCTGCCTCATCCCCAGTGAGTAATCCCGCATCGGACGATTCATGGCGTGAGCCACCTGTTGCATTTCCAGAAACCGGATGGCACGCTGGCGTGCATCGGCGGCCGAAAATCCGTGCATGCGCGTCAGGCAGGTGACCCACTCCAGCGCCGTAACGCGCGGCAAGTTCGGCTCGATCGCAGGGCACAGTCCCACCCGGCGCAGCAACAGTCCGCTCTTCCAGGGATTCCTGCCAAACAGCGAAACACGACCCAGCGTGGGCTGCAACTGACCGAGAATCAGGTTGATCATGGTCGTTTTGCCCGAACCGTTGGGGCCCAGCAATCCCCACGCACCCGACCCCAGTTCCAGCGTGATGTCGTTCACGCCAATGACCGTGCGATAAAGTTTCGTTACATTTTCCAGCCTGATCATGTGTCCGCTGTTTCCACCAGCCCTACGATTGAATACTGCTGCCAATGCGCCGCCAGAAAACAGCCAGTGAGCCAGCGGTCACAAAAACCAGCATCACCAGACTGGGCCACGTCTGGCTGATGTTGCCAAAACCAAAAACCCAGCTTTGCACTTCACCAAGCGAAACGTACAGCGACAGCGGCGACCAACCACTCATTCCACCCTGACGCATCAATTCCGACAGCGAACCGTCAAAATCACTCTCCGTCTGGCTGATCGAAATCGCGCGCGACACGGCCACCGCCAGCCAGGCGCCATGGCCCAGCACCCAGACTCCAAACCAGGCGAAACTCGCAAAACGGCTTTCCTGGGTCAGACTCGACAGCGCAATCGCCAGCGAAGCAGTCGGCAAAACCAGCACCAGGGTCGCCAGAACAATCCGGAAGGGGATATCCCAGGTCAACCAGACCACCGACAGGTCCGGCGACAGAAACAGTCCGGTCAGGTACAGCGCCAATGCCGGAAGCGTCGACATGAATACCAGAAAAACCGCGGGGATCGCCAACTTGCCCAACACATATTCCAGCCGTCCGATCGGCCGGGAAAAATACAGCAAAAACGCCCGCGAACGGAAATCGCGACTGATCAGTCCGGGCACGACAAAACCAAGCAGAAACACCATCGCCACGGCCTGGGGATAACGAAAAAACGTCATCAGCAACCAGCGCCAGACCACCCGTCGCATTTCATCGGGATCATTGCTGTCCAGCGAATCGGCCAGCACTTCCGCCCCCGGAAAACTGCGCAACTGCCGGATCAGGATTTCCCGCTCCAGGTCGTCGCCAAACTCGTCGACAGCCTGGTCCATCAGTTGTTCAATTTCACCGCCGGCCTGATTCTGAAAAACCCTGCCGCGATTTTCCTGAAGAGTCTGTTCACCGAAAAACAGCCCGGCACCCCAGAACAGGATCGGCATCCAGGCAAAAAAAAGAGTTCGCTTGACCCACGTCGATTTCAGCGCCAGGCGGCATCCCGTGCCCGTGATTGCCAGCGTCCGGCCCGGCGCACCATGCAGGACGCCACGCCACGAACGGTACCCCAAATCATGAATGGGCATCAGCCTGCTCCTCGATCGATTTCAGAAAAATCGACTCCAGCGAATTTCGCGAGGGAATCAGGGAGTGCAGCACCGTGCCCGACTCGCGCGCAACGGTCCAGACCCTTTGCGACAGCTCGCCCACGTTTTCGCCGGCCGGCGACTCCATGCCAATCAGCAGACTGCCGTCGGGTTGTCGGTCCACACTCAACCTGGCCCGTAACAGTCCTGATTCGAACAGGTCACCATGGCTCTCAACAACCGCGGTCAATTTTCCCGCCGTGGGCTGGTTGAGATCCGCCAGTGAACTGTCCAGCCGGATTTGTCCGTTGGCCATGATCACAACATGGTCGCAAACGGACTGGACGTCGGGCAGGATGTGCGTCGACAACAGTACCGACTTGCCGTTGCGACGGGAGAGCACCCGAATCCGCGACAGAAAATTGTCGCGTTCCTCTGGATCCAGCCCAGACGTCGGCTCGTCGAGAATCAGAAAGTCCGGATCGTGAACCAGTGCCGCCGCAAATTTCACTTTTTGCCGCATCCCGGTACTGTAGCTGTCGACCGCCCGGTAACGGTCTTCTTTCATGTTGCAGAAATCGAGGATCTCATGAGAACGTCGCAGGGCTTCGACCGATGCCATACCGGACAACGTCGCCGAAAAACGGACAACCTCGACGCCGGTCAGGCC
>JBGSVU010000069.1:0-8528 GCA_041752775.1 Pirellulaceae bacterium
ATTTCCTACTAAATCCCTGCTTTAAACCAAATCACCTCGCGCCCAGCCGAAGCCCCCGCTTCCGGCCCCGGATCACCTCGCGCAGATTGGACAGCTACGTCGTAACTGCTGATCTTTCCAGCCTCGGTCGCCGACACCAGCACGGAGTCATCAGAAGTCCAATGGACCGACTTGATCGCATCGTTATGATTGGCGACCACTTGCGCCATGTTCTGACGGTCATTCCAAATCCTGATTTTGCCGTCATCATATCCTACCGCTATCAATTCCCCATTTTTGCTCTTGGCGGAACAAACTGCATTTGCAAGAGTGGTCAAGACGTCTCCCAAATCATCACCAGACCCGCCGTGGCTTACCCCGACCTCGCGCTGACACACCGAAACGATACCTTTTTCGTCGTTTGAAAAACTTACGCTTGATATTGATTCTGAAAGGCTTGAAATGGTGCTAATTTCTTCTCCGCGAATCAAATCCCACAGTTGAACTTCAAAATCACGACCTCCTGAAACAAGACGCGTTCCATCGCGGCTAAATCTGATACAAGTTACTTCGGTTTTGGGTCCCCTCAACGATTGAAGTGCCTTGAAGGATTCAGTATCCCAAATCTTGATGATATGGTCCGCGGATCCTGACGCAATGCAAGATCCATCCGAACTGACGTCTAAACAATTTACGGGCCCCGAATGTGCAGTGATACGGGTCAATTCTGCTCCAGTACTAACGTCACAGACCTGAATTACACCGCTTTCCTGCCCCACAAAAAGCTTCTGAGAATCTGGCGAGAATGCCATACACTTTGATGAATCAACTAATGGAATAGAAGTCTGCTTGTTTCTGTTGGCCCAATCCCAAATCACCAATTCGTCTTTGTCGCCGACGGACAACTTGGTTGCAAGAAGTTTTGCATTTGGCGAAAAGCAAACCATGCTCGAAAAAATTGGCAAACGGCCAACAATTGCCCCTTTTTCCGTACTCCGAACAATCAGCTCTTCGATCTGCCGTTCTTCTTCTTCGTCGTTTCCAATGCGCATTATTGGCATTGGCCTCGGGCGCAGAGAAAAGGCCAAGAGTCTTCCGTCTCGACTCAGGGCTAATTCACCTGCATCAAATTGTGTCCATTTTTGAATCCAAGCTCCCTGCGTCGTATCAAGAATTGAAATCGAGCCATCAACATGCCTCACGGCGACAATGCTGCCGTCCGACGAAACATCCGTCTCGAATGCTGTATAACCATCGATTGGAAAACGTCGAGAATTCTTGCCGTCGGTTAGATCCCAAACCTTGACTGTAAAATCACCTCCCGCTGTCGCCAATCGGCTGCCGTCCGGGCTAAACGCAATTGCTTCAATCCAGTCGCGATGCCCCAAAAACGTCATGTGGTCCTGCCTGGTGCTCACATTGAAAGTCTTTACCATCCCTTCTTCATTGCCCCACGCAACATATAGTCCGTCAGGACTAAAACAAGTATCCGATATTCTGGAAAAACGGGTACCGAGATACGAATCTCCGATAATTTCCCCCGATTCAAAATCGGTGAACTCGATTACCGAACCAATTCCACTGGCTATCGAAGTTTTGTCAGGCGAAAAACAAGGGTAATCCGCGAGTATGTCAAATTTGCTTGTGTCCTCACCAATTCTCCAAAGCGCAATCTCGCCGCGTTTTGAATAGGAAACAAGCTCGTCCTTTTTGCTGGCAAACTCAACGGCATTAAATTGTTTTCCCCAATGATAACAGTTTACAACAGAAGATTTATTGCTTGTCAAATCCCAAACTCGGATTCCATCGCCTGCGATTGACACGATGCTTTCTCCGTCGGGACTGAAACGTGCGCAGGTCACTGCATATTTGTGGCCGGCGAGAACCGCTATTTCAGAGCCGTCATTTGGGTCCCAGAGTCGAATGGAACTGTCCTCGGATGAAGTTGCCAGTCGGGATCCATCCGGGCTGAAATCCAGGAATGTGACCGGCGCGCTGTGACCCTCCAACTCACGAATCATTTTGCCATCGGCGGCGTTCCAGATCATGGCTGAATTGCCGTTTCCGCCAGTGACAAGCCTGGAACCATCCGGACTGAAGTTGAAAACTTCCCAATCCATGCGATAAAGATTGAGCGTCGTGATCTCATGGCCGGTTATCGAATCCCAAAGCTTGATGACTCGGGCGTCGTCTTGTGTAGCCAGCCTCAATCCGTCTGGACTGTAAAGAATTTTGATGATCGGAGCTTCGTGTCCATATAGGGTCATGTCGCTGCCTTCGAATCGTCGGCGGTCGATGTACCACTCCACGTTGCGATGTTCTTCTGGAATCTTCAGCAGAAAGTCCATCGCTTCGCGGGGGCGATTCTCGTTCCACCTGGCATTCGCCAGGAAATAGTTTGAACGAGCGAGTGTTGCTTCTGTTTTTTTCTGCGACTCAAGTGACTTTTTGGCTTCCTCGGTCGCCTGGTTTTTTGCGACTTCGGCCAATTGCTTTTCCGCAAGCGCTTCTGCTGATTTTTGCTCGGCAAGTTTGGTTTTTTCCATAGCAAGCGTTTCTTGCCGTAATGCCTTATTGGCGTTCTCCACCGCTGTTTTTCGCGCCGCGTTGGAGTCCAGCCACAACCAGGTAGTTGAAATCAAACCGACCAACAGAATGCTCGCAATTATAGCGACTGATAAAGCAATCCCCCTGTTCTTGCGGATGTATTTCCGGATTCGGTAGTTCCATGATGGTGGACGGGCGATGACCGGTTCGTTGCTCAGGTAACGTTGAATGTCGGCGGCGAATCCGGAAGCCGATTCATAGCGCCGAGTGCGGTCTTTTTCGAGTGCCTTCATCACGATCCAGTCCAGATCGCCAGCGAGTATTCGGGTTAAGCGGACACTGTCGGTCCGGCGCTGGCCAGTGATTGTAGAAAGCTGAGCGTCGGTGCTGCTGCCCAGTTTGCTGCTGGGTTTGACCGGTTCCTTGTCCCGGATAAACTCCATGACCTTCAAGGCCGCTTGCCCCTTAATAGACGAGCTGTCGAGTGGTGTCGATCCGGTCAACAGTTCGTAAAGGATCACACCCAAGGCATAGATATCGGTGCGGGTATCAATATCGATGGTGTCTAGGCTGGCTTGTTCGGGGCTCATGTATTTGAGCGTTCCCAGAATCTGTCCGATGCCGGTGAAGAGCGATTGGTCAGTCAGTTTCTGTGTACTCTCCATCGCCTTGGCCAGACCAAAGTCGATTATCTTGGGCACCGCTTTGCCATCCTGCATTCCGACGATGATGTTGCCTGGTTTCAGGTCCCGGTGAATGATCCCCTTTTGATGTGCGTGTTGGACGCCAGAACAGACATCGGTGAACAATTTCAGACGTTCGTCTATGCCCAATCGATTCTGGTCACAGTAGGTTGTCAGCGGAGTTCCGGAAACCAGTTCCATCACGAAATACGGCTGGCCCTCCCCAGTCGTTCCCGCATCCAGAATCCTGGCGATGTTGGGATGGTTCATCAGTGCCAACGCCTGACGTTCGGCTTCGAAGCGGGCAATGATCTCTTTCGAACCGACGCCTGCCTTGATCAGTTTTAGTGCGACCCGCCGTTTGACCGGATGCGACTGCTCCGCCATCCAGACATCGCCCATGCCACCGGCCCCGAGTTTTTGAAGCAAGCGGTAGGGGCCGATGTTTTTATTCCTGTTCCGTTGTTGTTCGTCACGAGAACCGGCATCCGCAAGATCTTCTTTGGGGGTTTCGGGGTGATGAGACTGTGTTCTGTGTGGATCATCAGGTATTGAAGTCGTTGGATCTTCGCCCGACGACGAATCAGGTTTTTGTTTGTCGTTTTCTTCGCCGGTCGCCATTCATCACCTCCTTTTCAGCCGTAGTTTCCACGAAAGTTTTACGCCCGACCCCAAGTGCAAGATGGACATCCTCGTCCGTCGAATTCTACCAAATTCGACGGGCGAGGACTTCCATCGTATTAAAATCAAAACGGCTTCCGCCGTCCAATAGACTAAGGAAGCCATTTCGTGTTGAATTTTGCCCGTTTCTACTTCCAGTTTAGGAGTCTAGGCTCATCCGCAGAATTTGTGGGTGAAGATTGCGTGGAAACAGGATTGAGACCTCGGCCTGGGCTCAGCAAACGGGGGTGGTCCGCCCCGTATCGCCTCACCGTCGCACCAGCCTTCAGCAGGTTTGTAGTCGTCCCCGGTGGCGACCTCGGCGGGGGTGCTTGGCTGCGGCAGTTTAAACGTCTTTTCGGCACGGGTACCGCGAGCGATGCCGCCCGTGAGCTTGGCGGTCGACACCGTTGCTTCGGTGGCATTCAGATTGCGGAGCCACTTTTGGGCTTCTTCCAGTGCCTTCGCCTGGGCCAGCGGAGCGGTCAGTCCGTCGCGCTGGCCCAGCAGGTTCTGGTAGAACCGCAGCATAAACGCCGTGGCGATGTCGTCCACTTCCCACAGGCTCAAGCAGACCGAACGTGAACCGCTGAGCAGGAACGCAAGAGCAAACCCAAGCAGCCCTTCGCTACCTCCTTGCCGCCCCAGACCTGTCGGAAAGGCCGAAAGATTCACCAGGTCAGCGTTCAGCTTCCAGAAGTCAAGCACTTCGCGCGCCGAAACCACTTTATTCAATCACGGCTCGCCTGCATTGATTTCGTCCTTGGGTTGATCCTGCGACAGCACCAGTTGGGAATCAAAGGCGGTGACACTGTTCCCTTTGACGTGCATTGCGAAATGCAGATAACGGAACTGTCCGAGTTCAATCACAAGCCTGAAAACACCGGTGATGCGAGCACATTCCGGAACCAGTTTGACTCTGCGATGAATGCCGAGAAATTCAAAGACGACGTAGCGTGGCAAAGATTTGCAAAGGTAGTTGTGGATATTCCTGATTCGGGGAAATGAATTAACGATTTGGTCAGGCAAATTCCGGGGCGTCCTGGGGATTTACCATTGAACGCCCAATGCCCCCATTCGGCCCGACATCTGGTTTCGATAACGATTGGTCGCACGCTGGGCATCGTATTCGGCTCGCTGTTGAGCCTGGAAGTAATATTCATCGGCCAGTGTCTGGGACTGGCGAATTTGTTGTTCAATCTCGTACTGCCGGGCCTGATACTCCTGTTCCTGGAACAGGAACTGATTCGCGCTCGCCGCAGAAAAACGGGTTGATAGCGGGTGCTCGTCTACACGGTTGTCATCCCGATGCGACTGAACAACCTCGTTGGATCGTGCTGCGTCTTCGTCAACGTCATCGGCGGCCAGGGGCACATCATCTGCGGGCAGACCGGCCACCAACTCCATGGACGAGTCAATGGGCAATGTGCCAGGTTCGGTGGCAGATTCGGCGAACCTTGTTCCCACCCCCCTTGCCAACAGGTTGGTCAGGCGCCCGGCCAAAGCGGAATTGTCGGCAACGCGGGAATCGTCAGGCGAGTTGCGATTTTGCGAGTCTGACTTCAGGGAGTGCCTTCGATTGGCAGGGTGGCTGAAATCCGCGTTTCTACGGGTAAAGGCTCCGCGGTTGTTTGTATTGCTGTCCAGGAAAATCGGCACGACGGTTACAAAGGTCGTCAGGAGCATGAAAGTGACTGCCAGAACCTGATTGCGCCTGTTGGCGATCCCCTTTCGCAACGCGGGCCCCAGCGTGGAAAAGTTCGTCAGTATCGGGTCGCTGGAATCGGTAATACCAGTGCACCACCGTCGGGCCGAAGCTAGGGCTGGTGCCGCCCGTTCCTGCAAATGGATTTTCCATTGGCTGGAGAGGGTTGGAACTCGCAACACGAACGTGCGGAGCATTCGTTCCAGGGTATTCCATTGTTTGACCATTGTCTTCGGGAAACTGGTCAGAGTATCCCCCGTGTCAAGGCTTGAGGCCAGCGATCGGGCAGCAGTTTCGGGCAAGTGCACCGGTGTGGTGGTCGTTGCGGCTACTGTCGGCCGGAGTTTGAAAGGGATATCCGTTAAAACCGCCACCGATTCGGGCAATCGCTTGCAAAGTCCACGAACCCTGGAAACAGTGATCCATGCACCTGTCGATTTGCGAACCAGATCGTCTGCACGAAGTTCGCCACTTTCTGCGAGTTCCTTCAGTTGTGATGACGTAAAGGGTCCACGTGGGATTCCATTGCGCAATACAAAGTAATCAGTTCGTTGAGACATGGTTGCACCTGTAGTGTTGCTGTCTTTTCCGGTCACCTGCACCTGGCCCGAAAGGCACCGCAGGGGCGGCTACACGGACGCCGGTTCTCAGGGAGAGTGATTCTGTGTTCGAGTTGATCAGAATGCAGGGAAGGTATCGATCCAGTCCTGGCCCAAAGAAAAAAGTATTCCCTGGGCGGCACTGCTGGAAAGAAAGTACCTTTTGCGATGGTGTCCACCAGGTAATCACGAATGAGGGAAAAAAGTGGCCACGATTTGCAGATTTTCCTGCAACTCGGACTGGTTTCACAATGGGCTGATTCCCAAAGCACTCGTTTTGATCGGCGGTCGAAGAGAAAATTGCCGGCAATTCCTTGGTCACCATCTGAGAGTACCGATAACGGGCTTTGGAAATCAGGTGTCCGCAAATTCGCGCAAATCGGGATTAGGCAGGCAGACACAGTGCCGGGCTCGAAGTTTTGACGATGGCCGGCTGGACCTGAAGACGCTCTCTCTTTTCCAGGATCACGAAGCCATGAAAATTTTGTCTCTGATTTTGATTTGCCTCGCACATCTGTTGATCGGGAACTCCGTCGGCAACCATTGTCTGTCAGGCCAGGAGAGACCTGCTGGCGACCCGGCATGGCTGCTTTCCCTGACAATTGAGCGATCCGACGACATTGATGTGGACCGTGATGACTTTGAACAAATCCTGGTCTCGCCAAATGGCAAAAACGTATTGTTCTGCGAATCCGGAAAACCCCAAAAAGCGGTGGTCTGGTTGATTGAGGAACAAAAATACATGGTAATATCGGGTTGGACTCCCGAGCAGCTGGAGGCCCGGAAAACCGAATTGAATGATCCTTCAGACCCACTTAAAAGAGTCCATTACGATCCGCAACGAAAATCGCTGGTACTGGTCGGAGATGAGCGTATCGAACGCATAAGTGACAATTGGGATGGCGAATGGAATTTCATTGAAATGACCAACGACCGTGTCAGTCTGGTCGACGCATGGTCGTACAACGGCGACAATGCCAGGCAGAACGCCATTGAATTGAAGGTGATCGAGACAGACACCGGCAAGGCCTACAGGGCAAAGCCGGTCTGGGAGTCGATTCTGGAATGGGAAAACAATCCTGTTACCAGACTGTTACGGGGATCCATGGCGGTCAAAATGTTACCCAATGTCGACATGGGGAGTTTGAACGAGGAAAACATCAAGCTCTGGACCAGGTACTGTTTGTTTGAACCGGGAACACTGGAAAAAACGGACATTCCTGCTCCACCGAAAGATTCCAGGCCGACGAACGCATTGGTGACGTCCAATGGATCGCACCTGGTCTACAGTTTTCCTTCGGGATTGGTGGTGAATCGCCTGTCGCAGGAAGGCCCAGATGCGGTGACTTCTTCCTCGATACGATTCCCCGAAGGGGCTGACGTTGAGTCGGCGCCAGTTTTTCTTAACAACAACCGGTGGGTGGGAGTGCTCCTGCAGGAACCGCGAGCCCCCAAAAAGCTTTGCATGTTCGATCTTGATACCGGCGAAGTCGTGGAGCAAGTCGAGGCAGACGTCGCCGCCAGCGATATCATTCCCAACCTGACTGGAAGCCGTGTTGTCATCCGCGATGAAGATCACGATGAGATAATGGTCTTTCAGTTTGAAGCAAACAAGGTCGTAAAATTGGCCAGTTTCAGGCGACCAGATGGAGACAAAGCAGATTTTACCGAAGAACTGAACCGTTCCAGTCTGCGGTTCGAATGGCTGAACAAACTGGGCTTTGAGAATGGCTTGCTTTCAACCACTCTTTCCGATGATGGAAGATATTTTATTTACGGTGTCCCCGTGGATGACCCGGAATCCGGGAAGACCAAATTCCACATGGTGCGACTGGATTTGGATGCCATGATCGACGAGCAGTCCAGTCGGAACGCGTTCTGGAAGGGGGCGGCAGATCCGGAAGGCGAATCCATCGCTTCTGTTTTCGATCCCAGGTCGTATCAAGAGGAGCTCCAGGAAGAATGGAAAAAGGCTTATTACCCCCAGGGCACTGTCCGGTTCTATCAGGGAGTCAGTGGCCAACCCAGGTTTACCGATGACGGGCGATGGATCTTTTTGGCAGACCGGCATGACGGAGGTTTTTTGGGAGCTATCGATTTGGGACGTGACGAGGTCGTGGACCTCAAAAGCGTCTTTGAGATTCCATTGATAAATGTCCTTGAAAACGCGGATGCTGAAGTCGCAGAATCCATGTTTTGCCTGTCACCAGGGCACGATTTTTTGTTTCTGGTTAACTGTGAACATATTTCCGCGTGGACTCTGCGAGGTAGTCAGCCGGCTCTGTACGCCATCAAGGCCATCGACGAGGCCCTGGAGGACTTTGACCCGGTGAGTTGCTTGTGGTTACCAGGGGA
>JBGSVU010000070.1:0-4084 GCA_041752775.1 Pirellulaceae bacterium
CGAATTCCCCGTCTCGCATCACTGAGTGCAGCAGGCAGCGCCCATTTCCTACTAAATCCCTGCTTTAAACCAAATCACCTCGCGCCCAGCCGAAGCCCCCGCTTCCGGCCCCGGATCACCTCGCGCAGATTGGACAGCTACCTCCCACATTGGCAATTGGTAACGATAAAGTGTTTTCAAAACGATGGCAGCCCGGCGGGCCCTGGCAATAAAATTCTGTCCCAGAAGAGGCCAGACCACTCGAACGGCAGAGAGGTTCAGACCGGGTCAAAACCCTCTTGGGACAGGCTCCAATTCAGTTTGCACACCAGTCCAGTTGCAGCGTGTGAATCGAAGTCTGCGTTGACTGTCAGGGGCCAGTTGCGGGCTCCGATTGAGGCCATTCTGGTTCTTATTCGGGGCCGAGGCGAAAAAAAATCGCGCGAGTCGCAAGCTCTGATATACCAATGACTTGGGGTCGATTTTCTGGCCCGGATCGGAGCTTTTTTCGCGGTTTCCCGGCGCCTCCACTCACCCGTTGTTCGCAACGGGGCCAGAGACGATCAAGAGCCTGTCCCTAAAAGGTGGGACCCCTGGAAAGACAGAGAGGGTGAAAATCCTTTGGGGCCAGGCTCCTGGTCTGAATCGGCTCAATTGGGACAGTTGTTTGCCGGGTGTTTCATCGGCAACTATTCCGGGTGCGATGGGAAGGACAGCAGTTCGTCCAGTGCAAACATGGCTTCGTCGTATCCCTCAAGGCCGGAAAAG
This sequence comes from Pirellulaceae bacterium, assembly GCA_041752775.1. Lineage (GTDB taxonomy): Bacteria > Planctomycetota > Planctomycetia > Pirellulales > Pirellulaceae > BJ22. The sequence continues at coordinate 748 of JBGSVU010000070.1, forward strand.
CCGGCCAGCCTTTTCCAGTCTCCGGATGTCTCGATCTCGTACCGCAGCAGTCGCGAGTTGCCGCTGTCCAGAATCGACTGCGCCTGGCTGATCAGCCGATGCAGACACTCCCTGAACCGTGGATCAGTCACTCCATGTGCGATGGACTCGATTTGCATTAGCAAAGCAAAATGGGGCAGCCACGGCAGGCCCTGACCCACGGTCAAGTGCTGGAATATCAAATAGTCGCTTTTCCGCCGAAACAGCGTCATGTACCGGTTCAGGGCGGGATGGAGCAGGTAATAGTCCGAGGCCGGCAACTCGAACGATTTGATGGCCAGAAAATCGTGCGGTTGACGGAATCTCTGCAGGCTCAGTCCGGATTCCGCATCCAGCCCGACTGCGCCCAACAGGCCCGCCAGATACAGGTCGCGGAAGGGGTGATAGATTCCGGTCAGATTTTCTCCCATGGAAAGCAGCGTGCCCGCTTCCAGTCCATTGAATGACTCGCAGATTCGCAGAACGTCAGAATGCCGCAAAATATTCTGGGGTACAAAGCCGAAGAACCTTGTCCGTTGCTCTTCATCGTGCAAACAGTCGAGCAAAACGCTGACTTCGGCGAAAATGTTGTTGATCAGCGACGTGGCACTGATGCCATGGACGATATCGCCCAGTTTCTTCTCGTCCAGTGTGCCGCGCCTCGCTGAGATTTCAGAAGCGATCATGACCAAATCGCGGGGACGACCAAAGGTGTGGCGACGCACAAAATGGAAACAGTCCTCGGGCGAGGGGCGTCGGGGATGGCGGATCACATTGAAACCGACAAACTCATTGAAATTGGAGCAGCCTTCGTAACAGTGCGCCAGTTTGTCCATCATTTGGGCCAGTTCCTCTTCGGAATACTGCAGGCTGGTCGTGGCACCGAACAGGTTGTTTTTGATGTCCGACTGATAGTTGGAAAACGCTTCCTGGCGTATGGTGGCAAACACCCGAATGTGCCGGTTCGAACTCATCATGTCCCATGCGGCCTCGATCAAACCCGCCTGTACGTAAATCCATGCCTGGGGTGGAAGCCCGCGAATCGCCTGATCCACCTTGTCGACAAAAAAGCAGGTGCCGCTGTGAATGGCCCGCGTTTTCTTGGCAAGAAAGTTTTCGGTGTCATTGAGCAGGCGGTTGAGCGTTCCAAGGGAGAGACTGGTGAGTTCCCGAAACACGACCGTGGATTCGATCTTTTTGCCCAGGAGCCACCGTTGCATGGTCCTCGGAAAGAGCTTCAGTTCCTCAGCGTCCTCTGCGGAATCCACCTGATCCGCGTGATGGGAAATCGCGGATATTCGCAGAGAGGCGCTCCAAATCCGTTTTGACAGATTCAGGTCAGCCAGGGGTTCGTAGTAGTTTTTGGGCAACTGCCTTAACTCATCCATGAAATCGAGGTAGGGTCGACCCTCCGGGATCATTGTGACCGCCTGGCCCCGGCTGTCCGTTGCCAACAACTGTCGCTTGAAGGTCAACAGCAGCGTTTTGCCAAGTCCTTTGGTCGCGGCCAGAAAACACTTGTTCCGCATTTGCAAAAAGTCATCGACCAGCTCATTGCGGAACACAACGTGTTTCAGATCGCCGATATCCAGCTGGTTGGCGTCGGTGGCCCAAACGTAGTACTGAATTTGAGGAGCAACATCCGGATGGTCCCCGATGTTTGGGGATTTGGGCAGGCCAAGTTCGTTGGCAGCCTCAACGAGGCCCGCGATCACACCGTCCACCGATGACGTGCGATTGCATTCAAACCGCAAAGCCGAATCAAAGCAGATCTGCCATTCGCCACCAACCGACTCCAGTTCGTCAGCGGTCGAATCCACAATCACCGGGACGATGCGACAGCCCAGCTTGAAGGCGTCTTCCACTTCGGCGAGGAGGTCGTCCGACTGAATCGACTGTTTGGAAACCAGCACCAAAGCAACGGCGCAGCGTCCCAGCGCAGCCCGGACCTGTCGTTGATTGGGAATGTCAGGAAGTGCATCCCGTTCGTACAGCCAGCAGCGCAGGCCGGCTTTTTCCAGACCCACAGACAGTTTGCGGGCCAACAGCAGGTGTTTACTGACATGGCTGACGAAGAACCCGATTCGATCCTGAATATTGACGGGTAGCAAATGCCGGGGCACGCTCGTCGCCGCAACATCCCTGGCCAATGCCGCTGCAAATTCGCGACAGGAGGGGAACCGGTTTCCCGGAGACTTGTCGACCGCCCTCAGGACTGCACGGTCGACAGATTCAGGAATACCCGGTTCCAGCTGCGAGGGACCTGGGGGCAACTCAGTTCGCTGACGGTGCATCAGCCGTTGCGGACTGGTGTCCGAAAATGCCTTTTTGCCGGTCAACATCTCAAAGGCCATCAGGCCCAGTGCATACTGGTCTGATTTTCCGTCAACCGGACGCCCTGCGCATTGTTCCGGCGACGAATAGGCAGGCGTACCAAAATAGGTAGTGGAAATGGCGTCGTCATGAATGCTGTGTGCGATTCCAAGGTCGAGAATTTTGAAACTGCCATCGGGAGTCAGGCAGACGTTCTCCGGCTTCAGGTCGCGATGGACGATCCCTTTACTGTGTGCAAAATCCAGCGCCCGCACCAGAGGTTCCAGAATCTGGACCACTTCTTCCAGCGGAATCTTTCGCCGGCGGTTGAGAACGGTGCGCAGAGTCTCGCCTTCGACAAATTCGAAAACGGAGTAGCATCGGTCTCCATGCAGACCAAAATCCAGAACGGTGGCGATATTCGGGTGATTCAGTCCGGCACCCAGCCGAGCCTCACGCTCCAGCAGTCTCTCAAGGCGCGGTTCATGGGTGGCAAACCGGTGCAGGATTACCTTGACGGCGACCTTGCGATCGAGGCGTTTATCGTGCCCCAGATAGACCTTGCCCATGCCCCCTGAGCCCAGAACCTGCTTGAGAAAATACCGGTCGTTCAGGAGGCTGCCGATCTGGATTTCTTCGACGGTCCCTCCCCCGGTGTCCGGATCAAGTACCGTCACCAATTCGGAACCCCGGACAATTCTGCAAAACAGTGAAGTCGAATCGCCGTCGTCAAATGCCCGATCGTCGTTCATGATTCCCGCCAGGATCCACAATGCCAATTCTCAAATATCTAACCGGCCTTCAACCTGAATTTTCGTAAATTTGCGGGCGTGTGAACAGTCATGGCCCGGGGCTGGATCAACGAGCCGGAACAGCAGGAGAAAGGATCGTCGACGGAGAAACGTGACGGCCCCTTATCAGCACCGGCCACACTGTGGACCAAATCAAATGGGCAAAGAACAGGTTCGCAAGACGACTCTACCTGGACAGCGCCATTTTTAGTCAG
>JBGSVU010000071.1:0-4029 GCA_041752775.1 Pirellulaceae bacterium
GATCTATTTTCGGGACTCTGGCCTTTCGGTCACCGATTGCCACGTGATGGGCGAATCGGAACAGTTTTCCACGAGACCTTTTGACGGCCAATGGCCGTCTGACCACCGCGCTGTGGTCGCAACTTTTGAATGGAAGTCTGCAGAACAGAACCGGAAATAGTCGGGCCCGGAGACGCTACCTGTACTGGTGGATATGGGAACGGAACTTCGCGGCGTCCCGGATTGCAATCTGCACGGTGCGAGGCGGTGGTGGGGTCGGTCTGGATGTCTGCCGGTTGTTGTCTGCGCTGGCGTTCGCGTGGTGTGGTCTGCGTGGTGTGGTCTGCGTGGTTGATCCACCACAGTTTTTGATGCGGTTTGGCAACGCGTTGCGTTTGGGCAACAGGGTGCGAATGGCCTGAAAACGCTGTTTTCCTGCAGGATTTCAGGCTTTTCGCCTTTCTGAAAACCCGCTGGCATGGTCTGGCCCACCGATTGCCTTGTATCCCTGCATCACCCGAGAACAAACCGGCCGGCCAGTTTCGCAGACCTCCGACCTGCAGACCTGGCCGGCCGGCAACCAGACTCCCAACGGCCATCATCACGACGGCTGCACCCAAGCTTTTCACCCTGAAGAATCTGATGCACGCAAGACAACAATCCGAAATCGCCGCCTGGCTGGCACTCAACTCGGCTGCCATCATTCACGGTTCGCAGAAAGTCGACGGACTGGTCGCCGCCAGTTACTGGTCGGCCAGCAAAAGTCGCCTGGCGAGGTGGAGCGAAGCCCTCAAGACCTTTGACCACGACATTCGCCACCCCGACACGTCTCACAATCCCTGGCCCGCCATCGAAGTCGTAGTCGAAGAAGTCATCGTGGCCGAGATGCTGACACGCATCTGGTCGGCAGTGCTGTTGTCGCTCGACGCCACCAAAGGCCGCCAGGATCTGTCGGGTCTGGCCAACAGTGTTTTTCTGGGACACATGGAGGCCCGCAACCGGACTCTTCGCCTGTTGCTGGCCGGACGGGGCGTCAACGAAAGGCTGTTCGACCGGATCAACCAGTTGCGTCGCAGCGTCGAGAAATGGACCGACCTGTTTCTGTCGTGGATTCCGAACCAGGAGGCCGCCCGCAATTTCGCTTTCGACGCCGCCCGCTTCGATGACTATGTGGGCGAGCACGACTTCTACACGGACCAGCAGCTGCTGTCGCGACATCAGGTCCTGATTCGTTCCATGACGACGATGCTGAACACACAGACGTCACAGTGGAGTGCCAACCCCGAACTGAACCGCCGCATCGTCGATGGAGTCCTGGCCTGCATGCACCGCGACACCTTCGACTCGGTGGGGTTGCCCAAGAGTCTGTCGCAAATCTGGATCGAACGGGCCCACAATGACACTCAAATCCTGATCGGCCAACTCGAATCCCTCGAAGCTGGCGAATCAACGAACCGGATGAAATAGTCCGGCCAAAAACCCGGCGAGCCAGGTTTCACCCATCGGGCGGCTGGCCGTCAGCACGACCGGCGCGATGAACGCAAGGTCCAGCCTACCAAAGGCTTCCGGAATCAGGCGTTTTCACGACATCCAAACCCATTTCACCGACCAAGAACTGCCTCGAATACGCCTAACCGGAATGACGGGCCAGTTCCAGCAGTATGTTGATGCCGCGTTCCAGGACTTCATCTGCGACAGCGATCGAGATCCGGAAATGCGTGTCGGAGGCGCTGAAGATATTGCCGGGAATAACCAGCAACTCCCGCTCGATCGCTGCCTGCATAAAGCGTTCGCCCGTTCCCCAGGGAAGTTTCGGATAAACATAGAACGCTCCGCCCGGCGAAGCGATTTCATACGCGCCCGACAGCGCGCCGACGATCCGGTCGCGCCGCTGGCGAAAGTGATCGATCTGCGGCTGCATGTCGGTATCGAGTGCGGCCAGCGCCGCCCACTGGGCCGGAGCTGGTGCACAGACGTAAGTAAACTGCTGCATCCGCGCCATTGCGTCGATGATGGCCGCAGGCCCGTGGGCCCATCCGACCCGCCATCCGGTCATCGCCCACGATTTGGAAAACCCGTCGATCACCAGAACCTGGTCGTTGAATTCGGCTGGCGACTGGTGCGGACGATCGTAAACGAACAGGCTGTAGATTTCGTCCGAAACCAGGCAGATGTTGTGTTGTCGGGCCAGTTCCGCCAGCTGTTGCAACTGCTGCGCGTCGTTGCAGACTCCGGTGGGATTGCAGGGACTGTTGACGATGATCATCCGGGTTCGCGGCGAAATCTTTTCTGCGACGGCCGCCATATCAATCTGAAAATCTTCCGTGGTCCGAACCGGCACCGCGACGCCTCCCGCCATTTCAATCAGCGCCGGATACATCACAAACCAGGGATCGAAAAAAATGACTTCATCGCCCGGATTGACCGTCGCCATGATGGCCAGGTTCAGCGCTCCACTGGTGCCGCTGGTGATCATCACGCGGCGGTCCGCGTGACCGAACTGTTGGGTCACGCCGGTTTGCAGACGGTCCACCAGCGGACGGATCCCTTCGGTCGGCGTGTACCCGTTGTGATCCGATTCCACCGCGTGGGTCATCGCCTGTTTGACGGCGTCGGGGACCGGAAAGTCGGGCTGGCCGATCGACAGGTTGACGGGGTTTTTCATTTTTGCGGCGAGAGCAAACATGCGGCGAATACCGCTGCTGTCGAAACGGTGGGCCCGGCGGGCAATCCACTGGTCGGGCGTGGGAGAAGTCTCTGTAATCATCGTGGTTCTGCAGGTTTTATTTCCGGAAAAACTTGAACTGCCAGCACGGGGGCCTTGTCGGGTGCCTGTCACGGTGAATGGGTCAAACCGGTTCCGGCCCCGTTATGAAACGGGGTGCGGGTGGATAGAATGGACAGAAGTCCGGGAGAAACCGGCCTCTGACAAACCTTTGCTACCCAGGTCCCGATGAGCGAATTGCATCACGAGTGTGGCGTTGCCGCAATTTACCATCTTCCCGGCCGCGAAATCAGCCCGCTTGTGGCCGGCGATTCACCGCTGATGGCGGCCCGGCTGATCCCCCGCATGTTGCTGGACATGCAGAACCGGGGCCAGTTGTCGGCGGGCATGTCCCGTTTCCATCCCGATCCGGAAAACCGCCAGTTGCTGGACACCTACCGCGATCTGGGATCGGTCCAGGAAGTGTTCCGGATGTCGCATGCCGGCAAGGCGGAAAGCCTGATGCAACAGATGGGCGGCAACGCCGCGATCGGTCACGTCCGCTATGCGACTTGCGGCAAAAACGACCGCAGCTACGCCCAACCGTTCGAAGCCCACCATTTTGACCGGCGGCAGTGGATTACTTTTGCCTTCAACGGGCAACTGGCCAACTACCGCGAGTTGGCTGACCAGCTGTTGTCCGATCCGAACAATCATCTGGTGCGATCGACCGACACCGAAGTTTTGCTGCACCAGTTTTCCAGCGAATTGCAGGCCCGGCCGGATACACCACTGTTGGAGCTGATTCGGCGGGTTGCCGGCCGGCTGGATGGAGCCTGGTCGCTGGCGCTGATGAATGCCGCCGGAGACATGCTGGTGGCGCGGGATCCACTGGGGATCAAGCCGTTTTGTTATGCGATCGAGGGACCGCTGTTTGCCGCGGCCAGCGAAAGTGTCGCGCTGGTCAATCTCGGATTTGATCACAAAAGTATTCATTCGCTGGAACCGGGGCATGCGATCGTTATCAGCGGCGGCCGGATTGCGAAACATCCCTTTGCGGAGAAAACCGGGCGGGCGCACTGTTTCTTTGAATGGGTCTATTTTGCCAACGTGGCCAGCACGCTGGACGACCGCAGCGTTTACCTGGCGCGAAACGAACAGGGCGCGGAACTGGCCCGTCTGGAGCGGGCAGATCCGCTGTTCGAACTGGACAGCGACACGATCGTGGTTCCCGTTCCGGACACGAGCAAAGGCGCGGCCGACGCGATGGCGTTCCACCTCGGGCTGCGTTCGGTCGAAGGCCTGATCCGCAACCGTTACAGCGGGCGAACCTTCATCGAGCATTC
>JBGSVU010000072.1:0-3315 GCA_041752775.1 Pirellulaceae bacterium
CAGGATGAATTTCGACTATGAATCAACCTATTTGTAATGGTCAACTCGTTTCAAACGTGGACGTTTTGGCCACAGAATCCGGACCTTCTATTGACGCCAATGTTCTGTTATCTCGGTGTATGGGGGACACTTCGTTTGCACTCGAGTTGTTGAGTGAAATGGAGGTCTCGGGAAAAAGACAGATGGAATTGGCAGTCCGGCAGGCCTTGTCTGGAAATCTTTCCGGAATGGCCGCAGCCGCTCATGCACTCAAAGGGGCCGCCGGAATCATTGGCGCAGAGCCACTTCGCGAGATTACCGCACAACTGGAGAATGCAGGCATGGGAAATGACTCGTCGCGTGTAGATTCTCTTTTGCAGGATTTGCAGAGCGAAATGGCCCAGTGCCTGAAACAGATCCACCAACTTCGTACCGTCCTTCGGTGAAACCCGTCAATCGATTCAATGGAGAAAAGGTTTCAGGCCAAGACGCCCGAAAAACCGTTTTCGCCGAACGTGGCCAGCATTTTGATCGGGCTGTCGTCGATTCCCTACTTGAAAGTGGGAACCGGATATTGGCGGCGGAAAAAGAGTTTGATGATCAAACGACAGTGACCTTTGTTGGCTTTGGGGGTCTTCAAATGCCTAACGTGAACGGGGCTTGCGAATTGAATTCGAACCCCGTGCCACCCGACCCGAAGCAATTATGGCCAAGTTGGGATCAACACAATTAATTTGTATCCAGGCGAGTAAAATGAGTATGTTTTCGTTCAACGCGTTGATCGTGGACGATGATCCCATCGCCCGCAAGACCGTGCGGTTCGCGCTGGAACACGAAGACTTTGTCTGCACCGAGGCAACTGATGGTGACCAGGCATTGGAGCGACTGGCCAAATCGAACTTTGATTTGGTTGTCACGGACTTATGCATGCCGAAAATGCATGGACATTCTTTGGTGATTGAGTTGCTGGCCCATGATCCGAGGCCCCTGGTCGTGGTTCATTCAGGATTTGATGACCCACGACTGACACGCGAAATGATGGTGCGTGGAGTGGACGACATTGTCTACAAGCCATCCAATTATGCCGCCTTTGCAGCCAAAGTTCGAGTGCTGACTGAACGAAGATACATGACAACCTGCGTGTCGAAATCGGAAATGAATTCGCATGAAGGTCCGGAACCCGATTCGGACCAGTCACAACAGGCTATTGATGTGTATCTTTCTTCCATGATGCCCGACTCGAAAATTGAGGACCTCGTGAGATTCCTTCAACAGGATCCAGCCTTGTCCGCCGACGTTATTCGCAAAGCCAACGGAATCGAATTGAACAAATCGGGAAAAGCAGCTGGCGACGTCCGGGAGGCTGTATGCCGCCTTGGTTTTCGGCGTGTGGCTGACCTGGCACTCGAGCAGCTCAGGTCTGCAGGGCGCTGATTCGCAACAACCGGGAAAGTGCGCGGACATGTTCGCAACTGCATTTCAGGGCAGGAAGCAAACGGGGTGCAATGCCTGAAATCCTGCCCGGCGGATCGTTCGTTTCCCGGCTGCTTTCAACTTTTTTCCCATTCATTCCTCGTTGCCGGGCGGGTCGGTGATGTTCAGGCGGATTTCGTCGGAGTTGCCTTTCAGTTCCGGAGCGTACATCGCCCACGCTTTGGCTGGCAGGGCGCTGAACTGGCCCGGTGTTTCAGCTCTCATGCGGTAGCGGACACTGTGCTTGCCCCGCGCCAGAGTTCGCATAAAAAATACAACTCTCGCATCGCGGAACTCGACGTAGGCATTCAGCCCGCCGGGGGTGTAGCCGCTGCGCAGCTCCACCGGCTCAAAACCTGCGGCTTTAATGTCCTCAAAGACCACATACTCGTAATCATTTTTGGAATCGATTTCGAGTTCGATTTCAACCAATTCACCGCTCTTCAGTTCTGCGAGATTCGGCAGTTCGGTGCGGTCGTACTTTTCCACCTCCTGCCCGACCACCTGCCCGCGGGATCCGCGAACGGTTCCGGTCGCGTCGTTGCGCTGGTCCAGCCGGTAGTATTTCCGGTTCACACGGACTTCCAGACCCGCCGCCGCGATCTGGTCTTCCAGGGTGAAGTTGGTCATCCAGGCACTGACATAAACCGGGCCGTTGCCCCGGCGCCGGACCTCCAGCTGGTGCGTTCCGGATTCCAGTGCATCGCTCCCGATAACGGCCACATTGTCAAAGGAAAAAATCGTCTCGGGCGTCACCTCAACCGTTTTGATGACGTTGCCATCCATGACAATTTCCACAGTCATATCGGGTTTGTCTTCGCCCGTTTTGGCGAGGTATTCTGCCATGGCTTCGATACACAGCGCGGTGTCGCGGGTGCTGTTCCAGCGCGTACCGTGGCGGCGGTTGTTCAACAGGTATTTGACGACGCCAGCGGTTTTCGGATCGTTGGGACGCACGCGCGACATCAGTTTCAGATAACAGGCGTTGGCTTCGATCACATCGCCGTACCAGTACCACCAGATTCCGCCGTTGTTGGGCAGATCGATGTAGGCCGACTGATTTTCCCCGTCAAATACCACGAACTGGTCGATATTCCGCAGGCACATGTCACGCCGCTCCGCGTCTGCGAGTTTGTCAAGAGTCAAGCCGAGCAATCCCACTCCATACAGTGTCAACCTCGTCCGGTCGCGGTACAGGTAGTCCGTCATTTTCGGATTGCCCGCGTCGGCATCGACCAGGACCATGTGAACCAGCGCGTCGAGATTGTCAGCAAATTCCCTGTAACGCAGGTCTCGGGGACGTTGGCCGGCGGGTAGATCCCGGACGCGGACCCACTCGTCCAGCAGCGCGATTTGCGACTCTTCCCAGGTTTTCAGCCACTGAATTCCCCGGTCCATCACATCAGCGGGAATGGCCATGTCGGCGGCGACGGCAGTCTGCAGTCCATGCATCACAACGGCCGTGGTGTGCGGGTAGCTGCGTTCACCGACACCAGAGAACCAGCCCCATCCACCGTCAGCGCACTGCATCGCGGTCAGGTCGCGGATGCCGGTTTTCACCATGCGATCGACTTCGGCCTGGTCAAAAACCGGATTGCGATGCCAGATTTTCCACTCTGCAGCCCTTTCGGAGGGCTCACCAGACTGTCCGGAATTCAGATTGTTCTGCCGGTCGCGAATCGCGGCCAGGTCGATGTTCATCGAGCGCAGCGTTTTCAGTGTCACCACGGTGGGAACAAATCGGTTCAGCGTCTGTTCGGTGCATCCGTAGGGATAGTTGACGAGGTAAGGCAGCGCGTCCACCATCGCCCCGGCAAGCGTCGGCGAGAAACGGACTTCCAGGCGAGTCTGTTCCGGTCGGCG
>JBGSVU010000073.1:0-5116 GCA_041752775.1 Pirellulaceae bacterium
CTCGCCAACCAGCCCCGACTGCTGCTGGCCGACGAACCCACCGCCAATGTCGATCCGTCCAACCAGCAGAAAATCATCGACCTGATTCGTGAGACTTGTCGCGAGGAAAAGATCGCCCTGATCATGGTCACGCACGCCAGCGAAGTGGCCCGCCAGTTCGACCGGGTCGACCGGCTGGAGTCCGTCAATCGGGTTGTGGCCCGGCATGAGGTATCGGCATGAGTATCTGGAAAATGGCATGGCGGAGTATTCAGTACCGCGGCCTCGGATCGGCGCTGACGGTCGTCTCGATGGCGCTGGGGGTGATGCTGGTCGTCGCGGTGTTGACCATCCACGGGGTGGTCAGCGAGTCGTTTCGCAACAATTCCAGTTTCGGGTACAACCTGCTGCTGGGCGCGCGCGGCGGCGGATTGCAGTTGACGCTCAATTCCGTCTATTACCTCAGCCGTCCGATCGACACGATCCCCTACGAATACTACCTCGCGTTTCAGAAGAAAGAACTGCGGGCAGCGGCCATCCGTGAGTCCATTGCCTGGCGTGTGATGGAGCAACAGCAGCGCGCGACGCAGGAAATCGCCCGCCGCCAGGTCCTGCCCGCCGGTGGTGGGATCGCTGGGCTGGTCCAGTCGCTGGGCGCCGGGATGCTGGTCGAACATCAAAAGGCCTTCATGCAGATCGATGAGCGGCCCCTGTTCAGCAGTTACGCCAGCTACGCCATTCCGATTGTCCTCGGTGACTACTACGAAATCCCCAAAAAGCCCGGCCAGAGAGCATCCGACCAGCCCAACCCTTCGTTTCGCGTCTGCGGAACCAACTCGGATTTCTTTTCCAAACTGGAACTGGATGCCGACACGCGGCAGAAATTCCAGTTCGCCGCAGGCCGCCCGTTTGAAAATAACGACCCCGAAGCCGGTTATTTCGGATGTGTGCTGGGCGCGGCGGTGGCCCGCAAATCCGGACTGAAACTGGGCGACCGGTTGAACATCACTCACGGCGTGCCCGGCGATTCGGGTACCCACCTGCACGACGACCAGTCCTTTACCGTGCTGGGGATTCTGGCGCCGACCGGGACGCCGCACGACCGGGTGGTTTTTATCAACATGGAAGGCTTCTTTCTCTTCACCGACCATATCGCTTCGATTCGCGACGATTCGGTGTTGAGCCAGAAAAAAACGGAATCGTCGAGTCCTTCGGCTTCGATGCAGTTGCCGCTGCCCGACCAGAAGGTGCTGGTCACGACGCCGCTGCCCCTGGAACAAAAAGCACTGACTTCCGTGCTGCTTTCGACCGGGCACGAGGATGAAATGGGGCTGACAGCGATGTACCTGAAGCCAATGCTGGAAAAGGACATCCAGCGGACACTGAACTGGTCCAGTTTTCGCCCGGTTCGCGCCCAAACCAGTATTCAGGCCGTCAATCCGATCGACGAGATCACCAGTCTGTTCACCTTTTATGTCGATCCGGTCAAATGGATCCTGCTCGGACTGACGGTGATGATCTGCATCGTTTCGGGGTTGAGCATTCTGGTCGGGATTTACAATTCGATGAGCCAGCGGCACCACGAGATTGCTGTCATGCGGGCCCTCGGTGCCAGCAGACCGAAAGTCATGCGGGTGATCCTCGGTGAGTCGATCCTGCTGTCCGTCGCTGGAGGTCTGCTGGGCTGGGTGGCCGGCCATTCGCTGAACTGGATGATCAGCCCGCTGATTGAGTCCCAAACGGGCGTCCAGCTGGGGTTTTGGAAGGTCGCGCCGGGTATTCCGCTTTTTAGGGATAATCCAGGCCCTGGCACATTTCTCCAGCAACTCCTACAATTAATGGTGTCGCCGGAATTGCTGCTGGTCCCCGGTCTGGTCCTGTTGGCAATCGCGGTGGGAATTTATCCAGCCATCTCGGCTTATCGGGCGGACGTTTCCAGATCGCTGGGCAAGTAGCGTCCCGCAATCGGACTTTCGCGTTCGGATGGCAGGTGGCCGGCACGCGGCCGGTAAATTTTAGGCGACCGGATTTTGGTGGCGATCCAGTGGGCGGCGGGTTGCGTACAGTTCATTCCGTTCGATGCACCTGATTTGGGTGAACGCGGCCGGAATGCCACGCCCCAGTCCGGTTTCGGCAGCGGGCATCGCCAATTTGAACATGCAGACTTTGAAAGCGGTGGTTATTGTGTCATTCATCAATCGCAAACGGGTGAGTGCTGTTGCTGCGCTGGTCGCCGCGACGGCCCTGTTTCTGGCGCCGGCAGAGAATCGGTTGCGAGCCGACTCCTGTCCGTTTTGTTCCGCCATCAACCAGACTTTTGCCGAACAGATGGGGAGCAACGACGTCGTGGTTGTCGCGACGATGACTGTGGCACCCAAATATGACAATCCTGACAGCGACGAACTGCCCCGCGCCAGTTTTGAAATCAGCGGCGTGGTCAAGGGCAGTTCGTTCGTAAAAGAAGGCCTTGAGTTTCGCGCCGTTCTGGTGGGGACGTACGAAGTCGGCCAGAAATTCATCGTGATGGGTGTCGATCCGCCGAACGTGATCTGGTCCACGCCGCTAAAAGCCAGCCAGCGGGTGATTGACTATGTCGGGCACCTGAACAAGTTGCCCGAGAGTGGCCCCAAACGGCTGATCTTTTTCCAGGACTATTTCGAAGACGCGGAGTCGATCCTGGCGTTTGACGCCTATGACGAATTTGCCCGCGCGTCGTACGCCGACCTGATCGCGATGAAAGACCAGATGCGGCATGACCAGTTGATCAAGTGGATTCAGGATCCCGAAATTGCTGTTAATCGCCGGCGGCTTTATTTCACGTTGCTGGGAGTCTGCGGGGGTGACCAGGACATTCCGCTGCTGGAGGAACTGATCGCTTCGGGCGACCGGCAAAAACAGCAGGGGCTGGACGCTCTGGTCGGTTGTTACCTCGTGCTGAAAGGCGAACCGGGGCTGGAACTGATCGAGGAAAAACTGCTGGCCAACGAAGACGTCGATTACGTCGATACGCTTTCGGCGGTTTCGGCAATTCGTTTTATGGGGACCGAATCGACCGACATTTCGCGTGAACGGTTGTGCCAGTCGCTGCGAACGCTGCTCAACCGGCCTTCACTGGCCGACATGATCGTGCCGGACCTGGCCCGCTGGGAAGACTGGACCGCGCTGGACAAACTGGTCGAGCTGTTCCGGGATGCCAAAGGCGACACCGTGTGGTTGCGCGTGGCGATATTTCAGTACCTGCGCGAGTGTCCACTGCCGGCGGCCAAAAAGTACACGGAAGAACTCGCCAAAATCGATCCCAAAGCTTACGAACGGGCGTCGTTTTTCAATGACTTCGGTTTTTCCGATTCGCCGGCAACGCCTGCTGCCGACACGGGTGGTGAAAAAACGGAAGCCGACAAAACTTCCGGAAAACAGGACGGTGGCGGGACTTCAGCCAGCCCGGAATCCGGTAAGGCGTCCGGCGTGAAGGAATCTGGTGGCGCGGAAAACGACACGGAGGACAACTCGCAAATAATCGGTGACTTCAGCACCGACAACAGGGGCACCGACAACAGGGGCGTTGGCAATTTGTCGTCAGTGTTGACTTTCGATTCCGGGACCACCCCGGTCTCAACCGGCCCGTTGCAACATGTGGACGAAATGCCCACGAGTGAGTCCGAAAAAACGACAACCGTACTGAAGCCGGTGGCCGAACCGGGAGCCGAACCGGTGACGGCGCCGCTGGCTGATCCGGCGGTTCCGCTGGCCGATCCGCCCGTCGCGGACACGCAGGTGGGAGAAGTGTCGAGGCCCGTGGCAAGGAATTCCCTGTCGCCGGTGGCGGTTGCCGGGGTCACGCGACTCGATCCGGTTTCGCGGTTTTATTCGTTTTTGTTGCCGGTCGGGTCGGGGATGATGATCTTTTTGCTGCTTTGGTCCGTAATCAACGGTTGGTTTGAGCGGTTGATTTTCTAGAATGGAGTTTGATTTTCCAGAATGGATATCGGGTCGTTTTTCCGATTCAGTGGGTGAGACTTGAAATGACAGACGCCGCAGTTTTTTCACCTCCGGAGACTGGCATGAGTTCACGTCTGGAGGATCCGGCCGATCAATATCGCGAAATCAGCAAGTCGGCAGTCGCCAGCGTGGCCTTTGCCGTTCTTTCATTGCTGGCTTTGCTCCATCCGGTTTTTCTGATCATGCCCATTCTGGGTGTGCTGTTCGGACTGGTCGCCATGGCAACGATCGCGCGTTATCCGGAAGAAGTTTCAGGGAAAATCTCCGCGATCGTTGGGTTGTGGGTCTGTGTCGGGCTGGCTGTTTCCAGCATCGCTTACCATTCGGTGGTTTTTGCAACCGAAGTTCCCGACGACC
This sequence comes from Pirellulaceae bacterium, assembly GCA_041752775.1. Lineage (GTDB taxonomy): Bacteria > Planctomycetota > Planctomycetia > Pirellulales > Pirellulaceae > BJ22. Next base: position 4,336 of record JBGSVU010000073.1, read on the forward strand.
ATCAGCGCATCAGTTTTTATGACCTCAAGCCGAATTCCCGGACGTCCCTTCCTTTTTCGGAAAAAGCCGAAGAACTGGATGGCAAGAAAGTTTTCATCAAGGGCTTCGTGCGCCCGGGTGCCCGAAAATACAATCTGAAGGATTTTATTCTGGTCGGTGATTTTGGTTCCTGCTGTTTCGGTGGCAGCCCAAAAATCACCGATGTGGTTGCCGTGCATATCGTCGGTGACATGACTGCAAATTACTCGATTTTTCCCTGCAAGATCAGCGGGACATTTCACCTGAACCGGCAGCCACTGTCGATTGGTGAGGCCGATGTGCCGCAGGTTTTTTACACCATCGTGGCGGATGTGGTGCAGTAGATTGCCCGCCTGACTGGGCCGCGCGATGGAATTCGGTGGGGCCGGGTGACAAACGGATCGATGCCCCCCACCCCCGGGGTCGTGGGCTTCGCAGGCTTGCACCGCACGACTTCGCTGACAGAGAATCCGGTTCCGGAAAATTCCGGCAATGCCCTTCATCCCCATCTTCCCCAGCGGATTGACTGATGATCGACCGAGTCCACGGAGTTGAATTGCTTTTCCTGGCGTCCCTGATAATCGTCTCCGTGGGAATTCCGGCACCGCTGGTTTCGTGTCAGGCAGGATCCGCGGGTGCAGTTGTCGGGTTGGGGGCGACTGCGGAATCCGAAACGGTTGCGAGACCGGATTTGGAAAAGGGCAACCCGCGGACCTTGCTACTGCCCTCCGGATGGTTCGATCGCGATGTGGCACCCGTCTCC
>JBGSVU010000074.1:0-6438 GCA_041752775.1 Pirellulaceae bacterium
GCCAGGGCCACTGGACTTTTTTGAAGCGTACGCGGGATCTCCTGTCCAATTCCTGTTATTCTGAAAATCCGCTGGCATCGCGTGACTGGGGGGATTTCCGGGAGGTCCTCACAGGGCTCGGGCCGCGGGCGGAATTGCGGATCAGGCCGGCGCGGATCAGACTGGCCCCGGGCTTCGCCAAACCGGTTGGGAATTTGCTGCTCTGTTTACTGCTTGTCCAAAGGTAGCCTGCTGTGGAAACGACCAATCAACCCGTCCAGATCGATCTGAAAAGGATTCTGGCACGGCTGGCAAATGACGTGGAACTGCTGTGTGAAATGATCGAGATTTACCGCGAGGATTACCCCGGCCTGATGCAGCGAATCAGGTCGGCGGTCGCACAACGCAACAAGCGTGAACTGGAACAGGCCGCCCACGCCATCAAAGGCCTGATCAGCAATTTCCTGCACGATCCGACCACAGCCCTCGCGTTAAAACTGGAGAGAAAAGGCCGCTCGGACGAATGGGACGAAATCGATTCCGACTGCGCCGAACTGGAGACCGCAGCCGCCCGACTCCTGGAAGCGCTGGATTCCCTGAATTCCCCACAATGATGCCTGGTTTTCAGCTGCCGACTGCTTTGCGACCACTCTGGACGAATTGCAACCAGTCCGCCAAACAGGGCGGTCGCGGCAGGAACAGGTGGTTAACTGGCCAGCTGAAAATCTTTCCGGCGGCCAAAAAATCAGCTGGACATTCGGGTGACAGCCTCTTACTACGCCCCATCACGAATTCCGGCGTGCTGCAACAGGGCATGGATGATCACGGAAGTTGGCATGCCACTTGCTCCATCCTGCTCCCTGTTGGCTTCAGTTCAACGGCACCGCTCGCCTCATTGCGAGTGTAGTGGAACAGCTGCGGCAGGTTCCGGACCATTGGAAAAAATCATTTACGGAGGAATCACGATGTACACACAAACCGCATGCTCGACGGCCGATCGCAGAACCACTGTGTTGTTCCCCGGGCGGGAGGAGGAATCTGCCCAGGGTGGGTTTATCCAGCGACTGGCGGAAATTCGTCAGAGCTGGAGTCCTTCAGAGCGGGCCCGGCGGGCGCTGCTGGGGGCGGTTCGCAAGCAAAAACTGCTTTCCGTCGTTGCGATGGCCCAGCACCGAAACCTTGAATCGGCATAATTGTCGTCGGCAGAATGCCCATAGCAACCCGGGTTCGGAATTCCCTTTCAGGAGTAGAACGTGTCACCGCAACCGATGCGTGCCAAGGCTTCCGGACTGTCCCACACAGGACGAAAACGAAGTGCAAACGAAGACCAGTTTCTGATTGCGAGTCTGGCCAAATCGTTGCAGGTGTACCAGACCAGTGTCGGGCTGGATCACAAGATGCAACTGACAGGCGAAACGCAGGCAACCATTGTACTGGTTGCGGATGGGTTGGGCGGACACAATTCAGGTGAGCGGGCCAGTGAACTGGCCGTCGAATCGCTTTCGGATTACCTGTTGAATTCCATGAACTGTTTCTACCGCTGCCGGGCGATCAGCCCCGACCGCTCCCCGACCGGTACCGTTGACGAAGAGCTCGAAGCTCTCGACGATTACATGGTTGGAGAACTGAAAAAAGCGTTCGAGTTCAGCCAGGCTTCGCTGCAGAACGAATCGAGGGAGTTTCCCCAGAGTTTTGGCATGGCCACGACCCTGACTATGGCCGTCATTATTTGGCCGGTGTTGTACGTCGCACATGTCGGTGACAGTCGCTGTTATCTGTTCCGTGATGCCAAACTAAAACAAATGACCCAGGACCATAACATGGCGCAGTTGAGCGCCGCTGCCAGGCGCGTCACAAGCCCGGGCGAGACAGCCGCCAAAGACGACGACACCCAACCGATGACGCAAGGCTCATCGGCGCTGTGGAATGTCATCGGTGGCGGCGATGATTTCATCCAGCCAGAAATCGAACGGACCAGGCTGCAGCCGGACGATAAAGTCCTGCTCTGTACGGATGGGCTGACCCGCCATGTCGACGACGGAGAACTGGAAGAATATGTCGCTGCTGACGAAACCCCGCAGAAAATCTGCAAATTGCTGGTCGACCTCGCCAACGAACGGGGTGGTTCTGACAATATCACCGTTGCCCTGACGGTGTTCGCTGCTGATGATGATTCAGAGCGTTAAACGCAGTGTCGAACGCAGTGTCGAATGCGCAGCGAACCGCGTAGTGAGCGCAGAGCTCCAGAATACTCCCCGTCCGTCATGGCACTGAATCCGACATGGCGCTGGCGCATTGCACGCCTGCGCGAATGCAGTTCACGATTTCCATTTAGAGCCGACCGCTCCGCCGTCAACTTCTACCAGTCCACTGCCGGCGGAACCGGATCGTTCAGGGGAGAATCGGGTTGAGTCGGATCCTGGGCGGGGTCGGGAACCGGTTGATCCGGGTTGGCTGGACCTGGCGGCACCGGAGTGGGGGCGGGCGATGGCCGATTCGGCGGTACCGGGTCTGTTATCGCTGCAACGGAACAGGACTTCATGATGGGGCCTGATGATGGGGAGCCTGTGAATGGTTTCAGGAAACGGTCGGAGCAGTTGTCTCCACGCCTCCAGTACCTGTGCAAATTGCAGGCCACCGGTGCAATCCTGACCCCGCTGCCGGTGTCCGCCTGCGGAAATAAAAAAAGCCCACCCGCCGCAAGAGTGCGTTTCGGGTGAGCCTGTTCTTTTAACCCGGAGTTGCCTGGTTCCGGTCTCTTCGTTACGAAACCAGCGTCTACTGATTTTCAATGGAGTAGAGCTTCAGGGTTCCGAACGTATTGCCGGCCTGCGTCAGGGTATCGTTTCCACCATGACCGTATAACCAGACTTGTCCGGCCGTTGTCAAACCAAACTGAAACTCGTCATTGCCTGCCGAACCATAGCCATAAACCCTTGCAAAATCGCTTTCCGAGACCATCAGCGTGTCGGCGCCGCCGCCCAGAAAAGATCTCATCCGGTCCGCCGTAAAGGCCTGGAATTCCAGCGAATCGTTACCGCCTCCCCCATCGACCTTTACATCCATTGCTTCCCCGTTCAGGGAAATTGTGTCGTTGCCGTTCTCGGTGATCACCAGCAGATTGTCCGTGGTCATGACGTTGGTCAACACAACGGAATCGCTGGAGGGTGTGCCAAAAACGGACAGATTCTGCTGGACTGTGGTATCCGCAATGGTCAGGTCGAGAGCCCCATTGGTGTCGTCGAAAACAAAGTTCCCGGCCACGAGCACGCCGCCGAACTGCGCCACATCGGCATTGCTGCCCGGCAGGACAACCAGCGTATCCTGAAACTCTACCATCGTCGTCGTCCCCTCCATGTCGGGCTGACCGGCCGATCCTCCAAACAGGGAGTCCTCCCCATTGCCCAGATTCAATGTCGCTCGTCCGATTACGAGCGTATCATTGATCTCCACGAAATCATCACCATTGGCTCCAATCACCCGGAATACCGATTGCAGTTCGACCGACGGGTCAGCAACGCCTGCCACCAGGGGCGACGACAACAGGGTGGCAACCGCAGCCACCGTGGTTCCGACGTACAATTGATCGTCACCGTCACCGAGGTCGATATGCGTCACACCTGGGACCCGGATTCCAAACAAGGTCAGGTCGTCGTTTCCGTCATACAGATAAACGTAGACGGCACCGCTCCAGCCTTCCAGCACAACAGTCCCGTTGTCCGTTCCATTCACAACAGTCGGATCGCCATCCACGTTTGAGAATCCGGAAACCTGTATCTGGCCTTCCATGGGAGACGAGATTGCAAGTGAATTGGCATCTCCGTCCCCATACACGTAGAGATTGCGACCTCGAATCTCAGCCTCGACTTCATTGGCCAGTACGGCGTCTGGAACGAACAGTGGAAAAATGGCAAAGAGTGTCAGTAGCGGCTTCATGGGTGCACCTTCAAGTTGCTTGAAATTGAAAATCTGTGAAAGAAACAGAATGGGCAAGCAAAGTTCGTGCCACTTCCATTATTCTTTGGGGGAGAAGATCAAGGAGACGTGGTGTGCCTCAGCATGAAATCGTTCGTCGGTTTTCTCCCGCTAAACTTCCAACTCAGGGATTTGTGCAACCACTGCTTCGCCCAGCTCGACGTTCGGCAGCGGGTAAATCAAATCGGTCGAACACCGAAAGCAGTTTCCTCCTTTTGAAAAAAAGACTTCGCGAAGATTTGAGCGAGCCGCAACCAGGCTGGTTCCGGTTCGACCGGGGCGTGGCGCCAAGCAGGTCGCCCCAACGGCCAACAGGCATGGCAAAGCCGGTTCGTGATACGTAACGGGGTAAAAACAGGTCCATCAGGATCGGGGACCTGCGTCGCAAGTTTCCTTTCGCAGTTCGCATCAGGGGAGATTTTGACTTCAGTCAGACCTCCGTTTTCACTGCAGGCCTGTTTGCCAAACTTGCCAGGCCTCATAAGAATAAAAACGTTGTCAATAGTCTCGCCTAGCGTCCGAACCGGAACAGGTTTGCATCTTCGTTCGGCGTGCCGGTGATTTGATCTGCGATGATCTGGGTGGCAATGCTGCTGAAAGTGATGCCGTTTCCGCCAAAACCCAGTGCGAACAGGCAATTTGGAAACTCGTCGGTGGGTCCAATATAGGCCAGCCCATCGCGGGTTTTTCCAAAAGTCCCGGCCCACGCAAATTCGGTTTCCCATTTCAGCCCGGGAAGCAGTTCCCGGACTTTGGATTCGATCGTTTTGCTCTTGTGGCTGATGCTGGCGTCGCGGCGTTTGGGGCTGTGAAACGCATCGTCTTCTCCGCCCACCAACAGGCGCCGATCCTCCGTGATCCGCAGGTAAAGATATGGGTTCTTTGCTTCCCACAGAATCCAGTTTTCGTTCCACGGGCCGAGGTCATCGAGAGGTTGCGAAACGAGGGCATAGGTATTGTCCAGATCGACGACTTTTTCCCGCAGCAGTTCCTGCGATTCGTATCCGGTCGCCACCACCATCCGGCGTGCCGTTACCGCATGGCCGCGATCGGTGGCGAGTTCAACACCTTTTTCAGGAAACCTGAAATTCGTGACATCAGTTCGGTCGTAAATTCTGGCGCCTTGGACCTGTGCGGATTTCAGCAGGGCATGGGCCAGCCGATAGGCATCGCAACAGGCGGCCTGTTCTGAGGAGAGGGCGGCGACGCCCGGCAATCCAAATGTGCTGTCCAGGGATTTATGGTCATGGTATTCTACGTCCAGCCCTATGGCCCTGCGCGCCCGTGCCTCGTCGGCAATCTCTTTTGCAGCCCTGCGACCCGAAGCCAGGTAAATGCTGGTGCGCCTGCCGAATCCGCAATCCGTTTTCAGTTCTTCCACCAGGCTGGTCAAATCGTCGATTGAGCGGTGGGAAATCCGGTAGGCGCGACTGGCGTTCTCCTGTCCGATGATTTTCGCCATCTCGACCAGCGAGACGTCGATTTCATACTGCAGCAACGCCGTGCTGGCCGAAGTGCTGCCGGTGCAGACATCCCGGCGGTCCAGCACCACAACGTCCATTCCCATTCTGGACAGCCGGTGGGCAATCATCGAACCGGTGATGCCGGCCCCCACCACGGCAACATCACAGGTCAGATCCCCGGAAAGGGGTGGGTAACTGCGGATCAATCCGTTTCGCACGAACCAGAAAGGATGGTCGGAGGTCAAGTCCATGAATTTTTCTTCGGGTAGTGCCACGTGCGTGAACCGGGGAAAGTTCCGAAAACAGCTGCCCGACTTGAATGGAGAACGCAACGCAGGACTGCCGGGTCCTGACGCCGACTGCTTATGGCCTGGCAAGTCAAGTATTTTCTCTCAGTCAGGCTGGGGCGAATCGGCTGGTTCCGTCGGGCCGCGGACCCGCTGTGCATGTTCTTCGGGTATCGTCCTGTCGTGCGAACGGGTGGACCAGCTGTGAGTCAGATGGGCGCCGTAGAGAACGATGATTGATGCGTAATAGCCCCACAAATGGAGATGGACCAGCGACCCTGCTGCACCGTATACCTGCCCCGGATGGCTGAACGACAGGTAAATCCCCATGACCTGTTTGCCGAGTGCGAACAGCCCGGCTGTGACAAACGCTCCAAACCAGACACTTCGGTTCGGAACCCGTACGTCGGGCAAAAACCGGAACATCGCCGCGAACAGGAAGATCAGCAACAGAAACGTTCCCAGCTGTTCCACAGCCATGAACATTCCAGTCGAGAAAGGTGATGGCAGCACTGCATCCAGCCGGGTTCCCACTTCCGAAAGGACTGCCCGTACTGAAATCGTCACCAGCAACAGAAACGCAATCACCAGCAGCATTCCAAGAGATAGCGCGCGCTTCAGAAAAAAAGTCAGCCAGGTATTGGTGTCTGGCCGGGCCTCGACCTGCCAGACTTTATTCAGTGCCGACTGCAGCTGCACAAGGACACCCATCGATCCGAGCAACAGCATGGCGC
>JBGSVU010000075.1:0-3278 GCA_041752775.1 Pirellulaceae bacterium
GGCGTGCTGCTTTTTTCATCCAGCCAGACCACATCCTGTCGCTCGGCCAGTGGCTGGTTTTCGGCCGCCACGGACCGCGCAAACAGGGACAGCGTCTCGCCGGGCGCAGGGTCTCCCACGCCATGGATCACCATGACCAAATGATCGACCGGAGGTCCCGACTGGCGGCGATCCATAAGCGGTTACTGGAACCATTTGCAGTTCTGGAATTGTTTTCGGCGCGGTACTATAGCGATCCGGTCCTGCTAGTTCAGTACCGTTTTGTCCTGTTTTTTTCCGCTTTTTTCCTGCCAGCAATATGTGCGGATACCTGCCCGACAACCCCAGAAACCCGTTTTCCGGATGGTTGGCCAGCCGGATTCTGGGCAATCTCGACCAGTGGGCCGATCGCTGGTACCACGAGATCAAGCTGGAACTTTTTCGGAAAATTCGCGGGCGGGTCGTCGAGATCGGGGCTGGCGGCGGAATCAATTTCAGCTACTACCCGCCCGGAACCCGGGTTGTCGCTGTCGAACCGAATCGTTTCATGCATCTGCGGCTGAAACAGCGGGCACGCGATGCCGGAATACGCCTGAGTCTGTTGCCGACGGGCGCCGAGGCGATTGATTTGCCCGACCAATGGGCCGATCACGTCGTCGGCACGCTGGTGTTGTGCAGCGTCCCGGAACCGGCAAATGTGCTGGCAGAAATCCAGCGGATTGTCAAACCCGGCGGTCACTACCATTTCATCGAACATGTGCGCGGGCCGGGCTGGACCGGTTTGACGCAGAGCGCCATGCACTGGCCATGGAGACTTGTGTTCGACGGATGCCGGCTGGATCGCGACTCTGCCGCCACGATTCGCGGCGCGAGAATGGGATGGACGGTTGTCTCCCGTTGCCAGCTGGGCCCGCGTTACCTGCCGGTCCGCCCGCACATCCTCGGTCGTGTATCAATCCCGGAAACGACTCCGACCGCCGGGTTCCGGTGATGCACCAGCGAAACGGCAGGCGTCAGGTCAGCAGCCTGATGTCGGGGGCCTGATAACCGGAGCCAAACCCTCACTTTCAGAAATTGAACTGAAAACCGGGGCCACGGCTGTAACCATGGCGGTGATGGTAAGGGTAGGGGTGCCGATAGACCGGTGTGACATAAACCGGGGTCGCCCACTGTTCGATAATCACAGGTTGTGGGGCAGGCACCACGTAGCGGGGCTGGGGTGGAGCGTAAGTGGGCGGAGGAGGACTGTTGTTGGGACCGTAGGCGGACTGGATTGCCGCGAGGACCCGGTCCGAGACACCGTTATTTTTCAGCAGAATCAAATCCGACGTCGTGGGCCGAACCAGAATACCCTGCGATTCCACCTGGCGAATGATGATCTCGTCGGCCAGCCCCGACTGGCTCATGTGGACAATGTCTTCAAAGCTGACGGCCGATCCTACAGCGCGATTGTACGATTGCTGTTCGTACTGGGCCTGGTGCAATCGTTCCTGGTCGACACGGTTGCCCAGCAACCCACCGGCGACCACACCGGCGATGCCGCCGATCAGGGCACCTTCTTTGGTTTTGTCGTTGTTGGATCCGATCGCCGCACCGATCAACCCGCCCGTGACTCCGCCGACCGCAGCACCCGTGGCTTTGCCGGCAACCGGAGCCTGTTGGGGCACTGGATAAGGTTGAGGCGTCCGCCATCCGTAACTCTGCGCGTGGATGGAGGACGGCCCCATCAGGGCAGTAGCCGCCACGAAGATGGTCAAAAGGACAGCACCAGCCCAGTTGAGCCTGTGGATTTGAATTTTCATCGAACTCTTCCTGATTCGGACGGAAAACAGCGGGGCGGGAAAAGGCCAGCGGCTGCAACGGAACAGGAAGTCCACCTGTTCCCGAACAGCCGGTGGGATCGTGAGGATTATCGGCTTGCGCGTCAAGTGAAACACAGAGTCCCTGGCGTGAACGAAAATCTCCGCCAAAACAGGCGGTGCTGGCACCCAGACGCTGGCAGAGCCCCCCGTGGCACCGGGGCTTGTGGGACACATCGGGGCCTGGGGACAGGCCAAAAAAAAACGGCACCCTTTCGGATGCCGCAGCGTTTCGAATAAATCGGAATGCCAGTGAAGTCAGCCCGCCATGTACAGTTGGACCCGTACAGTTGGACCCGGATCAGGTGACAGCGCCTGCGGCTGGTTTTTCTTCTTCCTTCTTTTCTTCGGCGGGCGGTTCGGGCAACTGCCATGGATCGAGTGTGATCGTCTCGGCGGCACCGGCCTGAATTTCCCGTGTTACTTTTTCTTCCAGCTTGACACCGGCAGCGTTTTCAATTTCGGCGACAAACACGAATTTGTAGGTTTCACCTGGCTCCAGCCGGCGAACCACAAAAAATCGTGTTGTTCCCTCGGCCTTGGTCGGCAGGTCATTGACTTTCAGTTTGGCCTTTTCCGGCAGGTTCACGGTGAAGTGAGCCATACCGGCATCGACCGGGCGGGATGCAAAAGAATCGGCAAAACCCTGCGATCCGCCACCCATGTACATGCCCATGTCACCCATCATGGTTCCGCCACAATCGGGCATGATGTAGGAACCGGCGGGAACGGAATAGCCACCGCTCATGTCGGCCGGATACTGCACCACGGGACCTGCCACCGGCGGAGCGGTTTGAATGATCGAACCCCGGGGAGTGGTCTCGACGGATGGCAATCCGTTGGCGCCTTCCTGGGCGATGACGGAACCGGAAAACAACAACGCCAGACCGGCCAGGGCCGTCCTGTGAAACCAACTGTGAGCCTGCATGAACAGCCCTCCCTAAATCGTGGTCGAACACCATTCGACCTGTGTAACAAAATTTTACCCAGCAACGGATGTTACTGGAACTTCGGCAAACCCTTCCCGCCGGAGTGCAGCTGATTGGTTCCGCGCCGGAAAATTTCCGTTTGCCCGGCCCTGTTTTGTCGAAGGAAACGGATTCCGGAATCACGATCGTCGTCCGGAATCTGGCGGATTTTCCATCGGGGCATTATTTTCCAGACAGACCCGGCGAGAAAAGGGAGTATTCGTTGCAGTTCAACTGGTGTAGATTCGTCGCTGCGGGACGGGGCAATTCCGGAGGTGGAATCCGGTTTGTGTCCTGGCGGGTTCCAGACAGCAACAGGGTGCAGGTGTCGATGAGTACCGGGGGCAATGACGGGGAAGAGTTTGCGGCGTTTTCCGAATGTCTGCAGCGTCCGCTCGACGTCAAGTTGAGTGATTTTCAGCGAAACGGGCGGCTGAAGCACCTGATTTTGGCCGCGCAACTGACGCCCGAC
>JBGSVU010000076.1:0-2979 GCA_041752775.1 Pirellulaceae bacterium
CCGCGCAGGGTCACTGAAAGCTGTTCCCATACCAGGTCGCTGCTTCCGGACTCCATCGCTTCGGATTGATTGATCGCATCGAGTTCCCGGATCGCCCACTGTTCGGGCTTCATCCACGAACGACGCCGACGGACCAGTACAACAGCCAACACGACCAGCGACACGCCTGCGACCGTAGCGGCGATCCACCATCCTGGAGATGCGGAGCGGGCCGGCGGAATGGCAACGTCCACGACCGAATGGATGTCCCTGTACCGGGCCGGGTCGGCGCGGTCTTCCAGCACGCTGACGACGCGCAGGGGGACACGTTTCGTTCTGAAATTCCTGAACTCACCGGTACTGGGACTGGCGACTTGAACGTCCATTTCCGGAACCGTCAACTCGCCACTGACAATGCTCTCCAGGGTGAATCGCCGGATCCAGAATCGCTGGCCGTTCACGTCGTCTGAGGGCACGTCGAAAATGTCCTGATGGCCGGTCACATCAAAGTCGCCGAGCATTCGGGGCACTTCGGGAAAAACCACGCGCGATCCGACTGGTGCCGTTACCCGCAGCGTGAGGGAAAACGGTTCGGCTATCTGAACTGCTTCGGCGTCCGCAGTTGCAATGGCACTGATCGAATCAGGGCCGACGGATTGCCGCGCCACGGCAACCGACGACATTGCCAGCAGCAGCGCGAGGCAGGACAGACTCCATCGCGCCAACGGCGCCCGTGGCGGTGTTCGGACTGTGGAGACCTGCCGGGGCATCATCGATTCTCGCGTTTGTGGAAAAAGCGGCGCAGCGGTTCGACGAAATCGGAACCCGTTGTCAAATGAACCGGTTCCAGACGCAACCGGCGAAACATCGCGTCGCGCGCCGCAGTCTGCTGTTTGCAGGCCTGGGCGTATGCCTCCCGGTTGCTGCGACTGGCGGTATCCAGCGTCAGGACTTCGCCGGTTTCGTTGTCCTGCAGTCGAATCAGCCCGACGTTGGGCATCTCCGCTTCGCGCGGATCCCCTACGACCACCGGGATGATGTCGTGTTTCCGGCGGGCCACTTTCAGGATCGACTCAAAACCGCTGTCCTGAAAATCGCTGATCAGAAAAACCACTGTGCGCCGCCGGGCCGTGCGATAAAGATGTTCCAGCGCGTTTTGCAAATTCGTGCCGCTGCCGACCGGTTGACAATAGAGCAGTTCGCGAATGATTCTCAAAACGTGTCGTGAGCCCTTTCGCGGCGGGATGCTCTTTTCGATGCTGTCCGTAAACAGTGTCAGCCCAATCCGGTCGTTGTTTTTGATCGCGGACATGGCGAGCGTGGCGCCCAGTTCTGCAACCAGTTCGCGTTTGGTTTGCTGGCTGGTGCCGATACTCTGTGAGCGGCTGAGGTCGACCAGCAGCAGCGCGGACAGTTCGCGCTCTTCGCGAAAAAGTTTCACAAAGGGCTGGCCGCTGCGGGCCGTCACGTTCCAGTCGATGGTCCGGACGTCGTCGCCGACCTGATAGGGCCGGACTTCTTCGAACTCGATACCGCGTCCCTTGAAAGCCGAATGCCAGGTGCCAGCCAGCATTTCATCGACTTTGTGCGACGTCCGGATCTGAATCCGGCGGATTTTCTGAAGGACGCTGCGGGGAATCATTGGTGGTCAGTTGTCAGTGGTCAGTGGTCGGGAGTCAGTAGTCGGGAGGCAATAGTCGGGAGTTACGGAACCGGGATGTGGTTCAGGATTTCGGTGACGATCGACTCGCTGGTGCGGTCTTCGGCTTCGGCCTCGTAAGAAATAATCACGCGGTGACGCAATACATCAAGGGCGATTTCCTTGACATCCTGCGGGATGACGTAACCGCGACCGGCGAGGAAAGCGTTGGCCTTGGCCGCCAGTGTCAGGTTGATCGTCGCACGCGGCGATCCGCCGAACTGAATCAGGTCCTTCAGTTTCAATCCGTAGGACTCGGGATTGCGAGTCGCCATGACGAGATCGACAATGTAGTTCTGGACTTTGGCATCGACATGGATTTCGTCCACCAGATCGCGGGCGGCGAGAATTTCTGCGGGCGAGGTCACAGGCTGAATTTCAAACCGGTTTCGGGTTTTACTCATCCGCTGCAGAATTTCCAGCTCTTCGTTGCGGTTGGGGTAGTTTACGATCACCTTCAGCATAAAGCGGTCGGTTTGGGCTTCGGGCAGCTGGTAAGTTCCTTCCTGTTCGACCGGGTTCTGGGTTGCCATGACCAGGAACGGCTCTTCGAGCGGAAAAGTTTCCGATCCGATCGTGACCTGGCGTTCCTGCATCGCTTCGAGCAGCGCACTCTGGACTTTGGCCGGAGCGCGGTTGATTTCGTCCGCGAGAATCAGGTTGGAAAAGATCGGGCCCTTTTGCACCACGAAGGTCTGGTCCTGTGGGCGGTAAACCAGTGTCCCGATCAGGTCGGCGGGCAAAAGATCGGGTGTGAACTGGAGACGCTGGAAACCCGTATGGATGGCTTTGGCGAGACTGGCGACGGCCGTCGTTTTGGCCAGCCCCGGCACGCCCTCGATCAACAGGTGTCCATTGGCCAGCAGGCCGATCAACATTCTGTGAACGAGTTGTTCCTGGCCGACCAGAACCGTGTTGACCTGTTCGGTGATGCGTTGAAACGGGACGCTCGCCTGCTGGATGTCGAGGGTCAGCTGGTCGATTTTTTCGCGGAGTGCCGTTTGGCGATTCATGGTCGGTCAAGTTGGGTTGGAAGTCGTGAATCTGTAAAATGTGTTGCAGGAGTAAGCGTGTGCATACATCATGCCACAGGTTCCAAAATGCCAGAATGAGGGAAAGTCGCCGGAACTGGCGACCGTCCCGACTATATTTTAATGTTGTCGGGCGAAAAGACTGGGGATCGGCATTATGCCTGCGGCTGCGGGATCGAACGAAAATGCCGGGGCAGTTCGACTCGACGGGGAATTTTGCCCCATCTGGCTGGTGAGCGGGTTGGCAATGAAACTGGCATTGAAAATTGT
>JBGSVU010000077.1:0-5622 GCA_041752775.1 Pirellulaceae bacterium
GCGCGGGCCTACAACGAATCGTGTGGCGGCAGGACCTTTGCTTTTGGTGACCACCACCGACGCGGATTCATCGAAGGCTACTGCAGCATCTGCCGCGGTGGCGATGGCTATGTCCCCGCCGTGCCCCCAAAAGACTACTGGACGACACAATACCAGTCCGAACATGGCGCCGGATGCGTCAATGCCTGGTTCGAAGGTTATCCCGACGGAGCCCTCGCTGCCCGCAAGGACAATGCCGGCCGCTTCAGCGACATTTACATTTCGCAAATGCTTGATTCGGCGATTACCCAGCAAAAAACACCAGCCAAACTGCCATCGGACATTCAGGTGGTCCAGGACCATCCGCCGGAACCCGCAACGGGATCTGGAGAATTGCCGGTCGATGCAAACGGTGAAATGGTTCCGTCGCGGAGTGGTCCGTTGCCATTGCCGAACCGCGACTGGTCAATGGTATTTCCCAACCTCCGTTCGGCTGAAAACCCGGGCAACACACCTCCTGTGCCTGTTCGTTAACTGCCTGGTACGTCACCAGGTTTTTATTGCAACTTTCCCGCCTTTTTCTGTCCCACACAATTAGTTTGATACGGGGCCGATGGCCGCGATCTCCGGAGCAACTTCGACATGAATTCCATGTGCCAGAAGAATCAGAAACACAACGCCCGCATCTCCAGAATGTGGATGCTGGGGCTGTTGGTCATGTTGCCTGCCCTGACAGGTTGCACGTCGATTCTGTCGCCGATCGACACGATTCCCGCCAGCCGCGTCCCGCCGCAATTTCTGGCGGAACCGCAGGCCGACAAAATTCCAATCGACTCGTCCCGGCTGCGCCAGACGCCGCCGTCGCACTACCTGCTGGATGAAGGCGACGTGTTGGGTGTGTTCATCGAAGGCATCCTGGGAAATCTCGACGAAGCCCCACCCGTTGTCATGCCTGAACCCGGCAGCGACCTGCCTCCGGCAATCGGTTTTCCAGTCCCGGTGCGTGAAGACGGAACGATCTCGCTGTCCCTCGCCAAGCCCTTGCCCGTGCGGGGGCTGAACATCCAGCAGGTCGAACAGCTGGTGGCCAGAACCTTTCGGGACGGCGATCGTCCACGCCTGACGGAAGACGCCCGGATCATCGTAACACTGATGAGAAAACGGACTTACCGGGTATTCGTGATTCGCCAGGACGGTAACGCCGGGGGCCAGCTGACTGCCAACGCCCAGCTGAACCTTGGGGTTGTAGCCCGGTCCGACGAAAGTGGCCGCGGATTTGTCCTGCAACTGCCCGCTTACGAAAACGACTTGCTGAATGCCCTCAGCCAAACCGGCGGGTTGCCAGGCCTGAATGCCAAATCCGATGTGCGTATCCTGCGTGGCGACCGCATCTCGCAAAACAACCGACAGAACGAAATGCGGGAATTCTACCGTACGCATGGGCCGGACGAATTTCCGTTCGGCATGATGCCCCAGGTCAGCGATGAATCGGCCACCATCAATATCCCCACGCGGATCCGGCCCACCGACAATCCGAACTTTCGCGAAGAAGACATAATTCTCCGCGACGGTGATATCGTGTACGTCGATACCCGCGAAACCGAGTTCTACTACACCGGGGGCCTGTTGCGGGGTGGTGAATTCCTGATCCCCCGCGACTACGACCTGGACGTAATCGGTGCCATCTCGATCGCCGGCAATCCGGTGACAGCAGGCAACAGTTTTGGGCAGTCGTTCGGCAACGTGCAGGGCGCCCCGCCCACGATGCTGGTGGTTCTGCGACGCCTGCCCGGCAATCGCCAGATCGCCATTCGGGTCGACATCAACGAAGCGATCAACGATCCGCGTTCCCGGCTGCTGGTCAAGGCCGGTGACACGCTGTTGTTGCGTTACAAACCGCAGGAAGAAATCGTCAATTTCGGCATCGGCACCTTTTTCACCTACGGTATTCGCCAGCTGTTCGCCCGATAACGACTGCAGCAGTAACGGTTCTGAAAAAAAAGAACTCCGCGCGAATTCGTGCGGAGTTCTTTGTTTTGTTGCCGCAACCCGTCAGACCGTTTTCGACATGGATGGCGAATTTTCCTGCCCGTTTCCATTTTCGGTTTGTATCGTCCGCGAAAACTGTGTGGCGTCTTCACCGCGGCCCAAATGGTCTGCCCGCAGCGAATGTCGTGTCGCGAACCAGTCTTCGAAATCAGTCGGCTCGCAACCCGAAAGCTCGCGGCGGACCGTGTGGGTCACTCCCCGCGGAACTTGCAGCAATTCCGCATCGCGCATGACAGGAATGCCCGCTTTCACTACCATCCACGGCAGCTGGAACATGCGCTCCTGGTCCGGGTCTGGTGTGTAGACCGCCACGTCGGCCACGGCGCCGACGCCCAGATGCCCCTTGTCGGTCAGCCCCAGCAGCCGGGCCGGTCCGGAACGCGTGATGATTGCAATTTCTTCCAGACTGTACTGACGGTCCATCTCCATCAGCCGGGTCCGTTTTTGGACCCGCAGGGGCAACTCCCGCAGACGTTCCCGCCGGTATTCGCGATCCATCAACAGCCGGATGATCTGCGGATAAGCCAGAAAACTGGCACCGTTGGGATGGTCCGTACTCATCACAACCTGCCAGGGGTTTTTTACAGCGAGGTACCATTCCAGACCGGTCGCCCACTGGACGGCGTTCAGCAAATTCCGGTCGCGGTATTCAATTGGAGAAATACCGCATCCCGACTCCAGCTCAATATCGCAGGCGAACCATTTTTCTCCGTTCAAACCGGCCAGCCAGTGTCCCAGCGGTCCGTCGCCAGTCATGCTGGTCGTCGCTCCGAACAGCACCTGACCGACGTCCACGCTGATTTCCGGATGGGAATTGACCCACTCCGTCAGTTGCGCAGTTTCGGAACAAATCGACCCGGGATCAAGGTTCTGGCCGCCGTAACTGTGAAACTGAATATGAGTCAGATGGGCCCGCAGTCCGTCCAGAGACTGCATCGTTTCCAGTGTCGTCTTCCAGTTGCCGGGAATTCCGAGGTTGTTGCAGTGGATATGTACCGGATGGGGCAATTGCAACCGGTTCGCGGCGGCGGCAATGGTCTGGATTATTTTTCGCGGCGTTGTATCCCAGCCATCAATCGACTGGTCCAGGTCGCGGGCATTGCCGTCCCGCCGCTGTTTCCACAGTTCGACTCCTCCCGGATTGACAATTTTGGGAGCATACCCGCCACAACGATCCAGCAGCCATGCAAGAAAATCCGCAGCGCGTGAAATATCACCCCGGGCCGCACATTCGAGCATCAGGTGGTTGTTGCCCGTCAGCAAAAAGAAACCGGCATCGACCACGGGAAACTGTTCCAGTTCGGCGTGAACATGACGCGCTGCCAGTGGCGTAATGGCCGCATCCATCACCGTGGTGTACCCCATTCCGAGGTACTTCAGGCCCGTGTCCAGTACCGTTGGCACCGTGCGATTGCCGCGCGTCCTCCAGTCCAGTCCGGCGTTTTCCCCGCCGAATTCTGCCACAAACAGTTCCGGTTGCAGTTTTCTGGCCGCGTTGACCTTGGGACCGACGATGTGCGAATGCATGTCAATTCCACCCGGCATGACGATCCGTCCGGTGCAGTCGATGACACGAAAGTTGTCCGCTTCGGCAGGTCCAGGTGCCGCTACCACCCGGCCGCCGCGGATCCACAGGTCACGAACTGTCCGGTCGTCTGCGTTGGCCGGATCGACAATCGTTCCTCCGCTTAACCGCAATCCGTCACTCATGGTGGTCCGATTCCAGTTCAATTTCTGCGCATTCCATTGGCGACATCCGGCATCGGCCCGGCAATCCGAATTCTAGCTGGAGGGTACCGCCAGGTCCGCGATGCTGGAGAATACGACGTACTGGTCCGCGGTTGGTTGGGCGTTGATCCGTGCGGCCACATCCGTCAACGTGGCCGAGGCGGAGGTGCTGAGGGTAATTTCAGTGTCCGAAACCACCGTCACCACACTGAAAATCTGGTCGCCGACCTGAATTCGCCCATCAGCCGAGCGGTTTTGCAGGAAGGACGTGCCCACGCCTGTCAGCGTGAACGATCCTTCGGTCACACTTACGGTACCGGCCAGCGCCTGGCTGAACTGGGTGTAGTCCTGCAATGGAGTTCCTTCGCCGGATCCACCAGGCAACCCAATCGTGACAGATCCGTCCGGATTCTGCAGCCGGAAAACGGGCAAGTCATGAATCGAGTCGGCCACAGTCATCCCGTCGCCGATTACCCGTCCGAACACGGTGAAACTCTGGCCGTCGAGGGATGAGTTGTCATTCATGTTGATGAACCAGCTGCTGGTGCCGCCGTTGATATTGCCCGAAGGCAAAGCCAGTGCCAGTGTACCGCGGATGTTTGACCGGTCGGCCCCAAACTCGTTTTGTACCGGCGTTCCAGCGTCAATCACAACGGGAACTGCGGAGCCGTCCAGTTTGAAGCCACCGCCCTGAATAATGAAATCGTCGCCCGTGGCAGAACTTCGGGAAGAACGATGAATGATGGAATTCAGATAATCGTCATAGTAGGACTTGAAATTGGCCACGGTCAGCGGCGCGGCATCATCAAACAGTTCAAAATCGATGCTGCCGATATTGCTGGCCATGCGAACCACGGATCCCTCAGCAAAATACAGACGCAGATTCTGGGTCAGCGTCACACCCTCCGAATCCGTGGCGCGGACAGTCAGATTATTCACACCGCGATTGGTCGCGTTGTTGACGAGGGCAACCGGCAGCGCCCACGTACCGTCGCTGCCGACGACCGTCGAACCATCGTCGAATACATTGTCTCCATCGCGGGAAATGTCGATCCGCGCATTGGCCAGCGATGTTCCGCTGACATCGATATTATTGGCACGAGTCACCTGGATCCCACTGCTTTGCACCAGTACCGTTTCGTCCAGGGACGCGGTCAATGTCAATTCGCCGACCGTTCGCGGAATCAGCGAATTCTGGAGCGCCGTGACACGGGGAATCAAACCGCTGCCCACGGCATCCAGTCGGGCCGCCAGCAACGCGGCGTCCAGTCCGGTGAAGTCAGCACTTTTCACCCGCTGATTCGCCGACAGTGCCGTCGCTCCGGGGCCGGAAAACTGGTCGTCGCCACCACCGCCGTTGACATTCAATCCGCCAGGCAGGGTCGATGCGTTGGTAAACTGAATCGTGTCATCACCCGCCTGACCTTTCATTCTGACCGTTTCAGCGAACTGCGACCGGTCGGATCTGAGCACATCGGCTCCGCGACCGAGTTTCACGTACGTACCGTTCCGGAATTCGGACTGGGCCAGGCTGATTGTATCGTCACCCTTGCCGCCGTCTGCCGACATCGTGCCCTGAACTACGGACTGGCTGACTTCAATTCCATCCGCTCCATTGCCCGTCTCGGCACGGAGATTGCCGGTCACAGTCACTGAGCGCAAACTGACGGTGTCGTTCGCTCCGCCTGAAACGACCGTCAGATGCCGGCCGACACTGGTTTGATTCAGCAAAATGGAATCAGCACCATCCTCCGTATCGATGTAGACGTCGTTGGCGATCGTCACGTCAGCGAGTACCACATTGTCGGCCCCCAAACCACCATGAATTTCCACGCTGTCCGGATAAGCCACTCCGCTGCGAAGTAC
>JBGSVU010000078.1:0-8902 GCA_041752775.1 Pirellulaceae bacterium
CGGAACCACCTGAAAAAGGAATTCAGCCCGATGTCACACGAGTCCCCCGACAGGAATCCCTACGCAGCCCCGATCGGGGGCGGCTCATCATCTCCGATTCCAGGTCAGAACCCGAACGAGGGAGACGCCACCGGCGGGCTGATTCCGTACAAAAATCCGCACGCCCTGATTGCCTATTACCTCGGAATCGTCGCGTGCCTGCCTTTGATCGGTATGCCCTTCGGGATCGCTTCGCTGATTCTCGGTATCATGGGACTGAAAAAACGCAAAGAGAACCCCGCCATCAAAGGAAGTGTCCATGCCATCATCGGAATTTGCGGCGGCATTTTCTCGCTGCTCTGCGGCAGCGGACTGATTGTCATGATCATCATTGGTTTAATGAACCCGTGAAAACCGGAAATCAGCCGACGTCGGCGAGGTCCAGCGCTGCGCCGTAACGCGTCAGGACCAGCTCTTTCAGCCGTGCATGACCGGGCAGTTCCAGTTCCGGATCGGCCGCAACCAGCTGCATCGCGGCCGCCCGCGTTTCGTCCAGCAGTCCCGCGTCGCGCGCCAGGTCGGCGATCAGGAGCGGGGGGAAACCGGTTTGTTCCGTCCCAAAAATATTCCCGGGACCGCGCTGTTCCAGATCGATTTCGGCCAGCCGGAAACCGTCGCTGTTTTCCACAAAGGCCTGCAGCCGCAGGTTCGTTTCCGGTTCGTTGTTGGACGCAAAGGCACAGACATAACCCGCGTGCTGGCCGCGCGCGACACGCCCCCGCAACTGGTGCAGCTGGGACAGTCCAAACCGCTCTGCCGATTCAATGGTCATGACCGTTGCGTTGGGCACGTCAATGCCGACCTCTACGATGCTGGTCGCGACAATGACCTGGGTCTGGCCACCGGCAAAGGCCCGCAGGGCAGCGTCTTTTTCCGCGGCCGACTGACGCCCGTGCAACAGGTCGATGCGAAAGGCTTCCAGTGGACCATTGGCCAGGTGCTCAAACATTTTTTCGGCACTGGTGACCGGTGAGTCTTCGTCGCCGTCAACCCGGGGAGCGATGAACCAGGCCTGACGCCCTTCCCGCAGTTTTTTCGCCACAAACGAGTACCAGCTTTCACGTTTCGATTCGTCACCCAGATAAGTGTGCACCAGCGACTCAGGCGCGCCGGTTTTCTCCAGTACGGAAACGTCCAGGTCGCCAAACAGCGTCAACGTCACCGTTCGCGGAATCGGTGTCGCGGTCATGACGAGGTAGTGCGGCATTTCACCCCCGAGTTGTCGCAAATGCGCCCGCTGGCGCACGCCGAACCGGTGTTGTTCGTCGATCACCACCAGACCGAGTTGCGGAAACATCAAATCGGATTCGACGATCGCCTGGGTGCCAACGATGATGTCGAATTTGCCTTCGGATATGTCGCGGGCCAGCTGTTGCCGGTGGCTGACCGATCCGGTCCAGAGCGCGATCCGGACGCGGCTGTTGGCCAGCCACTGCCGCAGGGTGCGTTCATGCTGACGGGCAAGGATTTCTGTTGGTGCCATCAGGGCTGCCTGGGAGCCGTTGGCCACGGCCAGCAGAATCGCACAGACGGCGACCGCGGTTTTTCCACTGCCGACTTCGCCATGCAGCAACCGGTTCATGGGAAGGCTGCGATCCATGTCAGCCACGATTTCGTCAAAGGCCCGGCGCTGGCTGTCCGTCAGGGTGAACGGCAAACGGCCAAAAATCCGGTCGCGAACCAGCGGAGTCAGCGTCAGCGGAATTGCGGTTTCGCCATGTTGCAGCCGGTGGCGGCGCATGGCCAGCGCGACTTGCAGGACCAGCAGTTCCTGGAATACCAGCCGCCGCTGCGCCGTGGCCAACAGTTCCGGTGAATCGGGAAAGTGAATTTGTCGAATCGCCTGCTGGATGTCACACAGCCCACAGGCAACACGCAACGGTTCCGGCAGGGCTTCTTCCACCATCCCCACA
The DNA here is from genome assembly GCA_041752775.1 of Pirellulaceae bacterium. Classification (GTDB taxonomy): domain Bacteria; phylum Planctomycetota; class Planctomycetia; order Pirellulales; family Pirellulaceae; genus BJ22. The sequence goes on from JBGSVU010000078.1 coordinate 1,953, forward strand.
TGGCTGTCGATGGCCGATGCGACCATGCGCCGCAGATGAAACTGTTTCAGTCCGCTGGTCAGCGGGTAAACCGGAACCATCCGGTTTTTTTCGCCGGCGTCCTCCGGATTCAGTCGCTGGAATTTGGGGTGTGACATCTGCAAACGCCCGCCGCGCTCCGTGACTGTGCCCCGCACGAGCACCTGTTGACCGCGCACAAATCGCGTCGCGTCGAAAGGCTGGTTGAACCAGACCAGCCGCAGATAATGGGCATCCTGTTCGATCAGAACATAGATCACGGATTTTCCCCCCGACGTGACGGCGTGGTCCACATCGACGATCTGGCCGACGACGCTGGCCGATTGCCCCACCAGCAACTGGCCGATCGGGGAAATCTCCCGCCAGTCCTCGTAACGCCGCGGAAACAGGAACAACAGGTCGCTGACCGTGCGCAATCCAAGTCGCTCCAGCAGTGGCACCTGCTGCGAGCCAACACCGCCCACGGTCCGGACCGGATCGGCAAGTGTTCGTTGTGTTGGGCCCGGTGGTGGCATGATGGAGTCCGCAGTTCAGCAATCGGCAAATCCGGACACGTTCCAGAATCCGGAAACAGCAGCGTTTCGACGGACGGGGATGTTCGATGTGCTCGCGTTTGTCCCGCAGGGACAATTCTAGCGTCGGTATCGCTGGCTGGCAGCAACGGCCAGTTCATCACAGCGTTCGTTTTCGACGTGACCGCTGTGGCCGGCCACCCATTTGAAAATGACCTTGTGTTGCGAAACCAGTTTTTCCAGCTGAATCCATAGATCGTCATTTTTGACGGGGACCAGTTTTCCTTTTTCCCGGCGTTTCCATCCGTTGCGTTTCCATCCGGCCATCCATTCGCTGATGCCCTTGCCGACGTAACTGCTGTCGGTGTACAGGCAAATCCGGCAGGGGCGTTTCAGCCGCGACAGGCCTTCGACCACGGCCTGCAACTCCATTCGGTTGTTGGTGGTGTCGGCGGCACCACCCGCGGATTCGGTTTCTTTTCCGGTCGGAACATGGCGCAAAATAAAGGCCCACCCTCCAGGACCGGGATTGCCGCTGCAGGCACCGTCAGTGAACAAATGGATTTCGCAGTCGTCTTCAGACATCTCGGTTGGGTTCGTCAGTTGAAACAGGAGTAGAGCGGGATGTGGTGCGGGTGGGGTTGCCGTTTTTCCCCGCCGTCGATTCTTCGATTGCTTCGGTACTGCCTGTGTCGGCAGGTTTGGCAGGTTTGGCAGGTTCGGTCGCTTCCGGAACCGTTGGTCGCCCGTTGCCGTCCACCTCAACCGATTCGGAGCGGCCAAAATTGATCCGGTTGGCGCGATTGAGTTCGTCGAGGGTCCGACCGAAATCGCTGTCCGTTCGCGACGCAGGGGGAACTTGCCAGGGCAACCGGACGGTGAAGGTACTTCCTTTTCCCACGGTGCTGTCGAGTTCGATTTTTCCGCCCAGCAGCGTACACAGTTCCCGGACAATGGACAGCCCCAGTCCGGTTCCGGCGATTTCACGGGTCAGATTGTTGCCACCGAGAGCCCGGGGCCCCTGGCGGAATTTTTCAAAAATGATGTTCTGTTCGTTTTCCGGAATGCCCACACCCGTGTCGGCGACGGCCAGTTCCAGCCATCCGTCACCGCTGCGTTTGGCCGACAACCGGATCCGGCCCCCTTCGGGCGTGAATTTGATGGCGTTGGAAAGCAGGTTGTTGAGAATCTGCCGGACTTTTCCCGCATCCGAATAGACCACCGGCAAGTCGGGATCGGCGTCGGTCCGCAAATGGATGTTGCGGGAATCAGCCAGCCCGCGGATCATTTCCGCCTGTTCGCCAATCAGCTGGGCGATCGAAAACTCGGTCGCGTTGATTTCCATCCGGCCCGCCTCCAGTTTGGCAAGGTCGAGAATGTCGTTGATCAGGTCCAGCAGCAACTTTCCCGAGCGGCGGATGTTGCTGGCAAAGCGGCGTTCGCGCTCCGCCAGACTTGTCAGGGCCTCGAGCACCTCGGAAAAGCCGATGATGCTGTTGAGCGGCGTCCGCAACTCGTGGCTCATCGTGGCGAGAAACTCGCTCTTGACCTTGTTCATTTCGTGCAGTTTGAAATTCATCTGTGCCTGTTCGATCACCTTGTGATCGAGGTCGTCGTTGGCCTGGCGCAACTGTTCATGCACATCCATCAGGTGCCGCAACATGCGGTTGAACGATCGTCCCAGTTGTTCGAATTCATCGCCGGTCGCCAGGTCGCTGCGGACATCCATCCGCCCGTGACTGACGTCGTCGGCCACATCGCGCAGGTGCCGCAGCGGTTTGACAATGACGTAACGCACAATCAGATAGAGCGCCAGAATCGAGAGAAACACCGTGCCGATTCCCACTGCAATCAGGATCGCGCGAGTCCGGTTGATCGCCCTCATGGCGGATTCGTAGGGCAGGACAATCTGCACGAAAAAAACCTGCGAGTACTGCGCCGCCAGATTGCGTTTGAGCGTTTCCGGAAGAATTTTTGCAATCTCTTCTTCGGGATAGTCACTCATCTGCCGGAACAGGTCGCGCGCGGCGGCATCGTCCATGCCGTCCAGCCGGGCCACGGTCGGCGAGTGGCATTTGATGCAGTTGGAGTTGAACAGGACCGGTTCGTAATAGGAATACAGGTTCTTTTTGTCGAACTGGTCGGGAAAACTGTCGCTGGCGGTCAACAGCGTCAGATCCGACAGACTGCCTTCGGGAGCCGCCGGGTCCTGGCCCGGGAAAGCGTCCAGCCGCTCGAAATTTCTTTGCCGTTCAATCAGCACCTTTTCCAGCCGAACCAGTTTTTCCACCGTGTCGGGGCGGGGTTCGGAATCCAGCCGCCCTGCGGCCGGACCCGTCGCCGGAGCGGGATCGGCATCAGTGGGCGCCAGCGGGATGCCTTCCAGGTCGAGCAGCGCCTGCGAATTGATCTGGGAGCGGCGAAAATCCGGATGCAGCGAAAATACCCGGATCGCATAATTGTCCGTGCTGCCCGTCCGCTCCGATGGCCGCGCGATAGTCTCGATCGTCGAATTCTTCAGCTCGTTGGTTTCACCCGTAAACTCAAAAATGCGAAAATGCAGGCGAATCAAATGGGTTTCGATCAGCTCGCTGGCCTGTTTGCGGGTGTTCTGGCGAATCATTTCTTCGGTGATTTGCAGCACCGAAAGGAACGCCGCCGTGATCAGCAACAGCATGATCACGCCAAACAGAATCCGGATTTTCCGCTCCAGACTGGATACGCCCAGGACGCGCGAGATGGAAGAACGGTACGACATCAGCCGGAAAAAAAAATGAACGAACGCGGCGTTTCCCCGATTCGTTCGGACGCCATCCCGATTCTAGCCGTGATTCCGCAACCGAACCAGCCAAACCGTGACAATCCCCCGGCGCTCACAACAGGTCCATGGGATCCACATCGATCATCCACTGCACGTCATCGGGAAAATCCAGTTTTCGCGTGGCCTGACCGACCAGTGCGCCCGGCGAGGAATCCGGCCCCGCCACCAGCAGCAGATGAAAGCGGTACTGCCCCCGCAACCTCGTCAGGGGAGCCGGAGCCGGACCCAGAATGCGGGCGGCCGGAAGGTCCGCGTCCAGGCGTTTGCGAATCGCGTCAGCAATCGCCTGGGCGCTGTCGCTGGCCTTTTGTTCAATTTCCGAACGGACAACAACCCGCAGCAACTGACCGAAAGGGGGAAACCCGGTTCGCTGGCGAATCAGCAGTTCACTTCGGGCAAACGAAACATAGTCGTGCCGCGTTGCAAATTCGATCGCCGGGTGCTCGGGCGAGAAGGTTTGCACCAGCACGCGCCCCCCTTTTTCGCCACGCCCGGTTCGCCCCGCCACCTGCGTGACGAGCGAAAACGTCCGTTCGGCCGCACGAAAATCCGCCAGGTGCAGTGCCGAATCCGCATTGATTACTCCGACCAGCGTGACGTTGGGAAAATCCAGGCCTTTGGCAATCATCTGTGTGCCCAGCAGAATGCGGATTTCTCCACTGCGAAAACGGGCCAGTGCGGCTTCGTGACTGCCCGGCTTTTTCATCGTGTCGGTATCCATCCGCATGCACTCGTCGTCCGGAAAAAGTGCCCGTACGTACTGCTCCAGTTTTTGTGTACCCAGTCCGGAAAACCGGATCGCCTGGAATCCACACTTCGGACAGTGTTCCGGTTCCGAAACCTGATAGTCGCAATAGTGGCAAACGGCCTTCTGCCCATCGCGGTGATGCGTCAGCGGGATCGCACAGTCGGGGCAGTAGATCGCTTCGCCACAGGCCGGGCATTGAATGCGCGTGGCAAAACCGCGACGGTTCAGCAGCAGAATCACCTGGCCACCCTGGTTCAGGGAGGCGCGAATTTCCTGGCGCAGTTTTTGCGAAATCGGGTGGACCGCCTTGCCGCGGGAAAAATCAGCCCGCATGTCGATGGTCGCCACGTTGGGTAATGGCCGGTTCAGCACCCGCCGGGGCAGACTCAACAGGTCGTACCGGCCGGTCAGCGCACGATGATAACTCTCCAGCGAGGGCGTGGCCGAACCGAGCACAAGGGGAACCCCGGCATCGCGCGCCCGCCACTCCGCAACATCCCGGGCATGATAACGGGGCGCCTTGTCCTGTTTGAACGATCCGTCATGCTCTTCGTCCAGCACGATCAATCCGGGCCTCGGCAGCGGTGCAAAAATCGCGCTCCGGGCGCCGATCACCACATCGACATGTCCTGCGGCGATTTCTCGCCAGTGCCAGTTCCGCTCGGCCGGCGTCAAATGGCTGTGCAGCACCGCCACCCGCTCGAATCGCGCACGGAAACGCTGCCGTGTCTGTGGCGTCAGGCTGATCTCGGGCACCAGCACGATCGCCTGCCGGCCGTGCGCCACCGTTTGGCGAATGGCGCGAATGTAAACCTCCGTCTTGCCACTGCCGGTGATTCCGGGCATCAGAAACGTCCGGTGCAGGCCCGCGTCGATCGATGCGGCAATCGCGTCGAGCGCCCGTTGCTGGTCAGGATTCAGTGCCAGGTCCGCTTCGCGCTGTTCGTCGGGAATCTCGTGAGTCCTCCGTTGCACACGGCGGCTGGTCGCCACGAGAATTCCTTTTTTCCTCAACAGCGTGACCGGTGCCGGCGTGCAGTCCGCTGTTTCGGCAAGCTCGCTGGCGGTCATCGATCCGGCCGACCGCCGCAATACATCCACCACACGCCGTTGCAGTTCCGTCAGTTTGACCGATTCCAGCAGGCGGACATCATCGGTCAGCGTTAACAGAGTCATCTCGCGCTGTCCCGCCGAATTCCGGACTCCCGCCGGCACAACCGTTTCGATCACGCTGCCCAGCGGGCAGAGGTAGTGTTCGGAAATCCAGGTGGCGACCGGCAACAGCCCCGGCTCGATCAGGGGATGTTCGTCGAGGATTTTCTGGACGGGTTTCAGCCGCTGCGGGTTGACGGTGTTGGCCAGCGGATGGCCGGGAGTCAGAATCCCGATGCAATATCCATTCATCGAACGGCTGGGACCCAGCGGCACGCGAACGCGGAATCCAGGTTTCAGTCGCGCCTGCAACTCCGGCGGAATCGAATAGTCGTAGGGGCCAAACGGGGGATCGGCAAAAACGATCCGCGCCGCATTCCAGTCCTCCTGGTCGTCGAGGTTCCACGGATCAGGTTCGGAATCAAACAGTCTGGACTGGTCGTCGGACATCAAAAAACCGGAAAAATACGGGACAAGGCCAGGAAACCAGCCGTTCGCCACCTGCCAGGCAGCTGTTATAGTAGACCGTCCGCCGCACTGCCGTGCATCATCCCACACAATATATCCTGACGGTCGCGGGTAGCACCCGTTCCCAACTCAAATGCGTATCGGTTTCTTTGGTGGTTCGTTTGATCCGGTTCACCTCGGGCATTTGATCATTGCCGAACAGTGCCGGGAGAACTGCGGGCTGGACGAAGTCTGGTTTGTGCCCTCGGCAGTGGCTCCGCACAAACCGGGCGGGTCCCGGGCAATCGGGCGTCAACGGCGGGAAATGCTGGAGTTCGCCATCGCGGGACACCCGGCCTTTCGCGTTTCCGAAATTGAGCTGAAACGCGGTGGAACAAGTTTCACGGTCGACACTCTCCGCGAGATTCACGAGGCGGACCCCTCGGTGGAGTTGTTCTTGCTGATGGGTGGAGATTCGCTGCAGGGTTTTTCCGGGTGGCGGGAGCCGGCAGAGATTTGCCGGCTGGCGACGCCGCTGATCTGTCACCGGCCTGGTCATCCCGTTGATTTTGAACTGCTCGCGCCTTTTCTGGGCAGCCAGCAAATGCAGCTGGTTCGCGATTTGAGTCTGCAGGCGATCCGGATCGATATCAGCAGCACGCTGATTCGCGACCGCATCGCGGCAGGCCGCAGCGTCCGCTACATGATCCCGCGTTCGGTCGAAAAATACATCGAAACCACACGGCTTTATACTGCCGCCGTGGCCCCGTCCCCATAACGCAACGGGCCGGGCAGGATGCAGGAAGAAAAGTAGCCGTTCACGCGCCGGGGTCTGACGCGTTTTTCGGCCGGGTTTCTTGCGATTAGGCCACCCACTTGCTGCCGAAAAACGGGTTTGACCCCAAGACATGGACACAATGTTATTGACCCGTAAGCGATTACGAAAAAAACGGCGACTCAACAACCCGTCCGAGCCATCCGGAAATGCTGAAATACATCGATTTCGTGCCGAAACAGATTGCCGAGCCTGGTTTTTTTTCTCCTGGCGAGCATGAAGACTTCAATGCGGCAGTCCGCGCCGCCAACGACTGGCTGGCGCAAAACAGAATCAAACTGCTCAATCTGGAAACGGTGGTGCTGCCCAATATCTGGAGTCGCTGGGTAGACGGTTCGGCCGACGCGTCGCTTCAAACCAGTGGCGAAAACCCGAGTCGCTGGCACCAGTTTCTGCGAATCTGGTACATGGACCTGT
>JBGSVU010000079.1:0-5869 GCA_041752775.1 Pirellulaceae bacterium
CCACGGTGGAAAACCTGAAGTCGGCGGCGACTTCAGCGATCGACAGCGGAGGCGACACGACGGCTTTGAAAATGCAGGCTGAATCGGCGCTCAGCCAGTCCCGCCAGGCCCTGGCGTTTCCGCTGTTCGGTGGCCTGGTGAGCAATTTCAATGCAGGCCTGGCAGGTTTACTGCTGCTGGGCAGCATCTTTTTCCGGGGCTGGAAAGCAGGTGTTGTTTTTCTGGCGATCGCCATCGTCGTCTGGATGGGCGGGGCAGCGGGAATTCCCGGACTCGGCCCGTGGGGTTGAAGGGGAAATGGAGCAATCTGGAGCGCCCTCATCCCCAATCTTCCTCCCACCTCCCATGGGACGGGGCTTTAAAGATTCAGGGGTTCTTCACTGATTTGGCGTTCGTGCCGGGTCAGGTCGTACATCGCGTGCAACAGGTCGATGTCGATTTGCCGCTGCTCGACATTCCGGCGGGCGAACATTCTTTTCTGCGTCAGCTCCATGACGGCCGGTGGTGATTCCGTCATCTGGCTGAACGTCCGCGCGTAGTTGGAAAAACTGGGCACGTTGGTGGTTACAAACCCGTACAACATGCTGCAGACGCCGACAGTTTTGCCGGTGAAGATACTGGTGTTGATCGCGGTTTTGGAGTAGTCGCCCATGATACAGCCGATGAACTGCATTCCCGTGGCCACCTTTTCTCCGCGATAGTCCATCTTGACTTCGCCATAGGTGTTTTTCAGGTCGCTGTTGCAGGTCCCGGCACCGAGATTGATCCAGCTGCCGAGGTAACTGTGACCGAGGAAACCGTGATGCTGTTTGTTGGAAAAAGGCTCGATCACCGAACCTTCGACTTCTCCACCGATTTTGCAGGTATGCCCGATCGAAACGGAATCCTTGATCGCCGAGTGTTCGTTGACCCGCGACCCGCTGCCGATGTGAATCGGGCCACGCAGGAAACAGAACGGACCGATCACGGTTCCCGATTCGATGACGATCGGACCATTGCGGGTGTTGGTGACGACAAAATCGCTGATGGCGACCTCGCCCGATACAAAAACGCCGTCGGAAATTTCCCGGTAGTTTGCCGAAGCCAGCCGGTGGGACAGGTTCGCAGAAAAATCGGTGAGATTGTGACGAACCAGATCGTGGGGATGTTCGATTAACGTCAGTTCGGATTCGGCCTGGGGGATCTGTGTCAGCGCTGCCTGCAGTGACGACTGGGTGCACGGTTGCGGCGAGCGGCCGAATATCCGTTCGGCATCGGCAGTGGGGACCAGTGCCGCCGCGACGACACCTCCGGTTCCGGTTACCTGCATCGGCGCCGATTGTGAGCGCATCCGGAACAGGGTTTGCCATGTCTGCTGGTTGGGAACGGCGCGGGCATTCACGAGCAGGGTCATTGCCGTACCGGACTCGATCTGGCGGCGGATGTGTGGATGGTCCGCGTGCAGCAATTCCCGCAAATGTTCGCGAACCGCTGCGGTCACCGGCCCTTCCAACTGGCATAGCCATTCGCTGAGGCGCCGCGTTGCCACGGTGACATCAAAAGCCGGTCGTCCTGTTGTGGCCGGGTTCAGGCGCGAAACCAGTTCGTCTTCGAAAACAAGAATATTCAAGAGTCGGACCGGAATTCTTTTTCAGGAACATTGCACTCATCTCGCCGGCTGGAACACACTGCTCCGGCCCGGATGTCCAACATCGTACCGCAGTTGGCCCGCAGTTAAATGGAGAGTTCGGACCGTGGCAAGAAGTTTTTCTGCGGCTCTCTGTCAGGCTGGGGGGAATGAACAAAAAAGGCTGACCTTGCGGTCAGCCCTGGCGATTTTCTGTTTCGTCCGGAAGGAGTCTTCGGCCCCTGCGACGGGTTCTTTCTGCACAGGGCAGCCGGTTGTTACCGGTTGGTCGTGGCTGCGGGAGCTGCCCCTGCAGCAACGGTCGGTCCCATCTGTTGAATCACCATGTCGGTAATGTCAAAGCTGGAGTCATGATAGATCACGGAACGATTGACTCCCTTGATCACATCATTGCGATTTTCGGGATCGATGGCCGCGCTGTCGAACCGGAGGATCAGCGAGATTTTATTGTGGGTGGCGACCTGGGCCAGAACTTCCTGCATCCGGTTCCAGGTTTGGTAGTAGACCCGGGCCTCTTCGGTCAACAAGTCAAATTCCTGCTGGCGGGCTTCGGTGGACAGAGCGGTCTGGCGCTGTTCCAGCTCGGCTTCCTTCTGGTTTCTTTCCGGCGATCCGGATTCCATTTTCATCAGCTGTTGGGCTTCGGTGCGGATTCCTTCCATCTTGGCTTCCAGACCGGACTTGACGGCTTCCGCCTGTTGCCGGATTCTTTCCATTCGTGAAGAGTGGTCTGCGTTTTCGTTGAACACCCGGACCACGTCCAGCAGCGCCACAAATCCTGGCTCGGAGGTTTGCTGTTGAGCCATTCCGGATCCGGCCGACAGGGCCAGAATGGTGAATGCAGTTGCGACTGCGAGTAATGCCGATTTCACGCTTCGTCCTCCATGACGTTCACGAGACCTGAGTTTCTGATTCTGCAAAATTCTGGACGAAACAATGTCCAATGCATCTCCGCCAGGAAATGGCGACAGGCCACTTGTAGGAAAATGTTGTTGGCTGATCAATCCGGATTTCGCGAGGAAGGCAAAAATGTCCAAAAGCAGGCGATAAACACCCGAACGCGTTCCGAAATGCTGTCCTCCAGTGCTGGCATTAAGAAATCTGAACGCAATCTGAACGCAAATTGCACGCATCCTTCACGGTTCTTTTGCCGTTTGCTGGCATTTTCTTAATATCAATCGCGAGAATCCTCACCTGTTGTCAGGCCGGAAATGGGCCAGGCATCCCGGAAGCCGGGAATGACTGGACGGCCAAATCAGATTTTCCTGGAGGAATCATGTCTCGTAAACGTTCCGCTTTCACCTTGATTGAATTGCTGGTGGTGATTTCCGTCATCGGCATTCTCGTCTCGCTGCTCTTTCCGGCTTTTCTGGCAGTCCGGAATGCGGCCCGTTCGACCCAGTGCTCGAACAATCTGCGCCAGATTGGTATCGCCCTGTACGCTTTTGGATCGAACAATCCAAGCGGCCAGTTCTGTTCGGGTGCTTTCGATTCGAAACGTGACGGAGCTGTCGAGTTGTTCTCTTGGGTGGCAGATGCCACCAGTCAGGGCTGCGATGTCAGCCAGTTGCTGTGCCCCAGCAGTGACAGCAAAGGCAGCGAAAAAATCAACGACCTGATCGGCAAAGCAACCAGCAACAGCGGCACAGCTGCTCTTGGTCGCAACGTCGGCAGTGCCCTCTATATCCAGACGACCTGGCCGATGCCGGGAAACGACCCCGCCCGTACCGCGTGGGTTCGCGAAAACCTGGTTGAAAAAGGTTTCAACACCAACTACGCATCGAGCTGGCATATGGTCCGTTCCGAGCCTGCTTTTCAGGCCGGGGTCACATTTGGCAGCCTGAAGGAATACCTGAATACCAAAGGCCCACTGCGGTTGAGCCAGCTGGACGCTTCTGACATCACCTCGGCTTCGATCGGTATGTTGGCCTGTGCCGACAAGGGTGACACGGCAGAAGCCACCCTGTCAGACAATGTCAGCCCACGTTTGGGCCTGACAACAGGTGTTCCTCTGGCGGAATCGTTCAACGACGGTCCCAGCCTGCCCAACGGCACCGGCAAAGTCGTCGTCGTCCCGACGGGAACGGCAGTTGCTGCATTCCAGCTGGTGTCGATTCCCAAGGCCGGTGACGTCGTGACGGACCCGACACCCTACACCGGATCTGCAGCAAAACCGCTGATTCTGCAGGACACGCGTGACTGGAGAGCCTACCACGCAAAGTATGTCAATGTTCTGTTTGCCGACGGTGGTGTTCGCCGTCTGTACGATGCGAACGGTGACGGCTATGTGAATCCGGGCTTTGTCCTGAACGCAGCAGAAAACCCCGAAATCATGGGTTACACCGACAACCGTTGTGAAGTCAATCCGTGGGATTGCTACATGGGTACGTTTATCGACTCGCGTTTCACACCCAAGAGTTTCGAATAAGCCACTGGCGGGCCGGGTCGTTTGTCAGCAGCGCTGCCAACCCCGGTTTCCGGTTTGAATTTGTCTTTGACTTGCCTTACAGGAACTGGAGTTCGATTTGCAACTTTGAATTGGCCGGACAACCTGCCCCAGTTCCCCTGCATCCTCGAAGAGGACGCCCGTAACACCCAACTGCTCACCCCCGCAAGGCGCAGTCCGTTACAGGCGTCCTTTCTTTTTTGGAGAATTGACACCTGCCGCACCGGTTACTGTGTGCCAAAATTGAGCAGCAGTGTTCTGTCCACTGGAATGGTGGGTGTCCCCAGCCCGACCGGGCTGGCATCCAGGCCCGTTCCCGGAATGTCCCACGCGCTGGAAAACTGACCCGGCAGCAAACGCTCAACCGCCAGTCCCCACAATTCGTTGGCCTCCGGTGCCCTCCCCTGCCCCAGCTGTTTCCAGGCAATGGCGCCTTCAAAAGTCCAGGCGCCATCGCTTCCCGCCGTTTCCACGAACCACTGCGGATTCCAGCCCTGCGAATTGCCACAACCGTCGGCCAGCATGCCATCGGACGAAACCATGACCCACAGCGGCCAGGCACCGTCCCGGTCGGTATCAAACGCCAGTCGCACGCGGTCGCTGTCCGGGCGCACCGAATCCCGCTGGCGTGGACCGCCGTCCAGATAAACAGGCTTGCCTGTCTGGGCACATCGTCCTGCAAAAAACAGAAATTCGTCATCCCACGCCAGCAGCAGGTAGTCGGTTCGGGGCGATTGTTCAGACGCTGTCGGGTGGACCGTGAGCATCCGCATTTGACCTGTCGCGAGGATCCCGCTCCACGCATCATCATCCAGCACACCATCCAGTTTCGGACGCTGGGCAATCCGCGGACAGTTCCACCCCGCCTCGCGAAGAGTCTTCATGCCGCTGGCGATTTCCTTTTCGCGGGCCGCTACGGCGGCCGTGACTGAAGTGGGCAGATTCGCATCGGCCACTCTGCGATACAGTCCTTCTGCGGCCGTCCATCCGGCACTCATTCGCACCGCATTGGCCTGGGCCAGCAGCATCCCGTCATGGCCCGAGAGTTCCGGAAACCGGGCCGCCAGCCCGGCCAGTTTCCCCGCTCTCCCCTGCCACCATTGCTGGCGAATTTTTTCCGGCGTATTCAGCAGTTCCTCCGGCATGATGGCCGATGCATGGCGGACCATTCGGTCGTCCGTCAGTTGTGAACGGGTCGCAACGCCCGGCGTATTCGGCGCCCAAATCATCATTTGCGAGTTGGCATCACCGACCACAACGGGCTCCGCTGCGGGCCGGGCCTCTTCGGTCGATGCCAACAGGCTGATCAACTGTTCGGGTGACCACGGCCGAATAGTCCTGTCGCTCACCACCCGGATTTCATCGCTGGCAAAATATTTGGCCAGCCACAATCCGGCCGCCGGTGCCAGTGGATGCTTCGGGCAGGAGGAAACCAGTAGCGTCAGCGCTTCCGCTGCCAGTTCGAGGTTGCCCCGCTCCCGGGCCGCCGCCGACAGCTGCACCAGCCAGATGCCTGACAGTTCTTCATCGGTCTGATTGATCCAGCGGCTGGTTTGTTCGCGCCAGACGATCGCGTCACCGGAAGTACGGATTTCGAAACTCGCCAGTTGTTCCATTTGCGAGTACTTTTCTACTGCCCGGTTGATATCGGCAATGCTGCCCATCCGCTGGTTCAGACTGACATCCACCAGCCTCCGTCCGGGATCGACTCCGATCTCGGCAAACAGACCCTCCCCAGCCGGGCCGGTGCGGGCGTTGCTGTAACCAGTCATCCGGTACGACTGGCGCGACGGCGA
>JBGSVU010000080.1:0-14027 GCA_041752775.1 Pirellulaceae bacterium
GGCAACAGGGCCAAACAAAGCACAATGACAGACAGTCGCAAGACGTTTTGAATCATGGCAAAACACATTCCGGAAGCGCAAGGTAATTTCAGGAGTCTGGACCCGGTCGCGGACCCGCGCCCACAGGCCCACAGCCTGTCCACAATATCGCAGAACATCACCCGGCTTTCAATAATCACACATGGGCGGACACGAATTGCCGCAGCAAACCGCCGACAGACCGGCTGAAGTCGTCGGCGCCGCCCGCAGGCAACTGCCAGCAAAAGGAACCCGCAGCCGTTTTGCAACAGGCGTGATCAGGGTTCTCAGAAGAAAGTGGGGCCCGCAGGAATCGACTCCGAGAGAACGGGCAGGACCATTATCTTGCCGTCACCCAGCCGACCAGTCCTGGACGCCTCAGTGATCGACCCGATGGCCGATTCCATCTGGTTGACTTCGATCCAGACTGTGATCTCGACTTTGGCCACAAAAACGTGCGAATACTCGCCATCGCGGTACTCGTTGAGGTAACTGCGTTGTCGCCCATAACCTTTGACTTCGCGCACAATCAACTCGACCGGATCGAGTTTCGCGAGCGCGCGAATCACGGCTTCGGCCTGGTTGGGTTTCACAATCGCGATGACCTGTCTCAAAATCCGGTGAGCTCCGCACCAAGGGCCGGCATGCGATTCCTGTTGGGGTTTATCAGTTTCATACGATCCATTTTCATTAACGATCCGGCTTTTTTGCCGTCCAGGTCCAGTGCCGGTCAGAAGTCTGCGTCACGGAATCGGGTGAAAATCCTGCAGCCCCGACCAGCTCGCGGATTTCCTGCAAAGTCAGTGCCGCGTGCAGCGACTGGGCGAACAATTCCTTGGCGTGCTGGTTTTCCAGTCCGGTGTACGTTTCTACCAGCGCCTGCAGCTGGTCCAGCGAATCGGGTCGCAACAGGTCACGAAAAAACAGCAGCCCGCCCGGCCGTGTCACCCGAATCGCCTCGCTGAGGACCGATGCCGGATCGGGTATGTGATGCACAATGCTGTTGGAAATCACGGCGTCGAACATCGCGTCCGGGTAACGCAGCTGTTTGGCATCGACATGGGCCAGCTGAATCCGCCGCAACATTCCGTCGCGGTCAAGATTGTAACGCGCAATTTCCAGCATGTTGACGGAAGCGTCCGTGGCCATGATGCGACAGTCGGAGTGCATCCGGCAAATCGCCACAGGAATCTGCGCGGTCCCGGTCCCCAGATCGAGGATATCCCCCCGTTCGAAGCCGGATGCCAGAAAATCCTGGGCAAAAGCCTGATTGACGGCCCGGTGATCCATCATGTCGTAATCCTGGGCTTCGTCCAGCGAATCCATGACTTCCGGCTCCAGCACTCGCTGCAACGTCATGACAGCTCCTCGAATTCTTCGTCGGTGTCGAGGACCGGGTTCAGCGCACGTGTGAACCAGTCCATCAAAAGCAGAATCAGCGCCATCAGCAGGTAGCAAACCGTCAACTCGATCACAATCCGGATGCTGGCCGCCTCCGACAGGTTCCACGGCAAAAACATCTTGTCGCCGGGCATTGGAGAATGGATCACGCCAAACAGAGTCATCACTGCGGCGATGACCAGATAGATCGCAGCCCGTTTGAACCGGCGGTCAATGATTTCTGCGAGGGTCGAAGCCCATAACAGGCTGGTGATGATAAAACCCGCAGCCAAAACGCTGGTGGACAACAGCAGGGCACTCTGGGCCGCCGGCAGCCTGGAAAAATCCACGTAGTCGAGGAACTGTCCGAGCGTGATCATAATCAGTTTGGCCAGAGCCGGCAGGCAGGCGAACGCGAGCGCCGCATAATGACGCCGCGGTGTGGCGTGAAAACTCTGCGACGTGATTTCCAGGCCAATAAAAATCAGGATCGGCAACACCGCCGCTTCGGGTATCCATGCAAACAGCAATCCGAAGTACCCCACCATGCCGGCGCCTCCAACGAACAGGGCTGTCGCCAGAGTGTAGGCGGCACGGCCTCCCATGCTTTTGTAAGCCGGATGCCCAATGTAGGGCGTCGTCTGAATGACGCCACCGCAGAATCCCGCCAGAATCGTGGCCAACGCTTCCACGGCAATAATGCCCCGCGTCGGATACTCATCGCCTGCCGAGGCGGCGCTTTCTGTGCAGTCAATTCCACCAATCACTGTGGTGATTGCAAAAGGGATAATATAGGGCAGAAACGCCAGCGTTTCCCGCCAGGCTCCCAGCCAGCCAAAGTCAAAAACCGTCAGCCATTCCCGGGGAAACCAGACCGTTTTTATCAACTCCACCTCACCCGACAGCAGCGACGTGTGGGCGACCGCATCGACACCCCGCATTAGATGCCATGCAACGCACCCCAGCAACACAGCCGCCAGCGCCCCTGGAATTCTGAAAGGTAGCTTGTTGCGACCAATCAGCGTCACCAGGACCACGATCAAAGAAACAAAACCGGCGACCGGATTGGAGAGCAGTTTGGGCAATTGATTGAAAGCGATCAGCGCCAGGGCAATCGCGGCCAGCGAACCGAGCAGTCCGGCGCGGGGGAAATAGCGTTGGGCCCATCCGGAACCAAACGACAAGATCAGCTTGATGAAACCGGTGATGATGATCGACCAGATGCCGATATGCCAGGTTTTCAGGGCCGCAGCCTGTTCCGTCAGCCCGGCGTCCAGTCCAGCCGAGTAGGCGGGCCCGAGGACGAAGAAGACCATTCCGATGGTACTGGGCGTATCCAGACCAAGAGGCATGGCCGTGACGTCGTTGCGCCCCGTCCGTTTGGCCAGCCAGAATGCCAGCAGAAAATACATCAGATCGCCTGCCAGCACCCCGATGGCAGTACCCGGGACCATGTAACGAATTGCAAAATCTACATCAAAGCCATAGAAACCGTGGAGTAGTGTCACCGCCATGATCAAACCGGCGACATTGTCCAGCATCAGCCCAAAAAAGGCGTTGATGTCGCCGCTGGCAGCCCACTTGTAACGGTTTTTCAACATCTGCGACCCGCCTGGCACAAGGTTTGCTTTTCTGGAACCCGCCGAGTTTAAGGGGCCTAAATTCGGCTGTCAAAGGGACCAAAGGTGTCCACCCTTTCCCCGATGACAGTTCCAGAAACCTGGGTGGTCCGGGTTTTTTTCCGCAAAAATCAAGGAGGCGCAGCCCTGAAAACCGGCAGATCCCCCCATCCGGGCAAAAACATTGCCCTTGGCGGTGAACTTCGGCTAAAATGGTGCGTAAAGGAATATGCAAGCCACAGTCAACTATCTGGAACTGAACAGCCAGAGACAATTGCAGGCCAAAGAGTTGCCAGTGAACGACGAAGAACTGCTGATCGAATACCGCAACACGGGTGACCGCGAGATTTTCGCGACCCTCGTCTACCGGTACGAGCGTGAGCTGTTCAATTACCTTCGCCGCTATTTGGGCAACGCGGAACTGGCAGAAGACGTGTTCCAGTCGACCTTTATGCAGGTCCATCTGAAATGCGACCAATTCCAGTCCGACCGGCGGTTCCGGCCGTGGCTCTACACCATTGCGACCAATCAGGCGATCGACGCCCGGCGGCGTGGCAAACGGCACCAGATGGTGTCGTTGGATGCTCCCCGGGAAAACGAGAGTGAAGAAGTCGGCCGGATGGTGAATTTGTTGGAATCTGACGACAACGGACCAGCCCGCGACGCCCTCGACGACGAGCGCAAACGGATGATCCGCCAAACCCTGGAACAATTGCCCGAATCGATGTACTCGGTCGTGCAGCTGGTTTACTTCCAGGGGCTGAAGTATCGCGAAGCAGCCGAGGTGCTGGACATCCCAGTGGGGACCGTCAAAAGTCGCGTGCATGCAGCCATCGCCAGACTGGGTGAAGTATGGAATACTAAACAGGTGGACTAGGGTCGTGAACAAGCCGTCGCAAGAAGATCTGCTGGGTTACATGCTGGGTGCTTTGGAGCCCCATGAAACTGTCCGCGTCCAGAAAATGGTCGACGCAAGCCCCGAATTGGAACGCGACCTGCTCGAACTCAAAACGACTTTGGCTCCCCTGGAGCTGCTGGACGAACCAGCGGGCTCCCCCCCCGGACTGGCTCGCCGCGTGTGCCAGTCGATTGCTTCCAGCCGCCGCATGATGCCGTCCGGTATCGTGGTTTCCGAACCGGTTTTTGCCGGCTCCGTTTTGGCCGGTCCTGCCCGGTTGTCTGCCGAGTGTGACGATGTCGGTGGGCCTGGACGGGGCAGCTGGTCGCTCAGCGATTTGATGGTCGCCTGTACCGCCGCTGCGATTGTGGGTGCGATTTTGCTTCCGGCAATTTCGCTTTCCAGATTCAACAGTCGTGTCACGGCCTGCCAGGGAAATCTGCAGTGCCTGTTCCACTCGATGATTTCCTATGCCGAAATGAACGACGGCGAGTTTATCAAAATCCCTGACTCCGGTGCCCTGTCCGTAGCCGGTTGCTTCGGCCCCATCCTGAAAAACGCCGGGCTGCTGGAAAACGACAATTTGCTGGCCTGTGCCGGTGTGGCTGGCAATATTTTTGCCGCCGGTAACACCCCGGAAACCACCCTCACCAGTGCCACCCTCACCAGTGCCTCCCTGACAGCCAGTCCTGCCGTTGAAATTCCTACACTCGACCAGATTCAGGCAGCTGCCGGTTCAATCCCGCAAACCCTGGCCCTGCAAAAGAAAATGGGCGGCCACTACGGTTACGCTCTCGGCCATGCCGACAACGGCATCTACCGCGCGCCGCGCAGTATGGGCCGGGCCAATTACGCGCTGCTCTCCGATTCGCCGACCACCAACAACGGCTACACACGCAGCAGCAGCAATCACGGACCGTCCGGACAAAACGTTTTGTTCGAAGGTGGACGCGTCGCCTTTGTGACTTCGCCGATCATCGGCACCGATGAAGTCTTTCTGAACGATCTCGGCATGGTTGCCCCCGGCATCCACAACGCCGATTCGGTCGTCGCTCCCAGCTACGTCCACCCCATCAAGCTGGTCTGGCAGTAATCCGCAAAATTGTAGCGGCACGGCGCAAGTTTGTAGCGGCACGGCGCAAGCCGTCCGGTCCGGCGCGCAGCAATGGATTCCGCATGAGTGTAGCGGAACGGCGCAGGCCGTCCGGTCCGGCGCGTTTGATAACGCCATGGTGAACGACCACCGTTACCGGAGGGCTCGCGCCGGCTCGCGCCCTTCCGCTTCAAACGCCCAAACCGGAGGGCGCAAGCCGGTTCGCGCCCTTCCACTACCACCTCTCCCCGCGCAATCCGTACGACCCCTGCCGTCGTTCATTCCGGCACCGCCGCATTTTTGTCGCTGTAATTCGGTATGGGACCCGAACAGCTGGTTTGCCGATTTGAATAGAATGAAGGGACCAGTCCCCCCAACGGACTGGACTCTGATGGTTCTCTGGCGTTCCCGTCCGGTTTGACATGAACTTGCGCAAAACTTTCTCGGGTGTCCTCGCCGTCCTGTTGATGGCAGCGGTGGGCACCCTGTTGATCTGGTTGCCCGGATGGATCATCGACAAATACGACCGCATCAAAACGCTTGGCGCGATTTGGGGAACACTGTATCTGGTCGCCGTGATCGCGGGTGCCGTGTTGTTGCTCGGCAGCATGGCGTGGACCGTCTGGAAACTCTACGGCAACTCGATTCGCAAAAAGCTTGCCCACAGGCGACGCAGCAAAAACCCCAGCGAGTTGAGCGACTCGCAAAAAGCCGCCGAGATCGACGAAAACCTGGAACAGGTGGCACGCCTGAAAGCGTCGGGGGACGATCCGAAACTGACCGCCGAACTGAACCCGCTGCTGGCCGAACTGGAATCGAAGCGCCAGTCCAGAACGCTGGAGATCGTCGCGTTTGGAACGATCAGCAGCGGCAAATCATCGCTCCTGAATCTGCTGGCCGGTCGCGAAATGTTTGCCACCGATGTACGCGGCGGAACGACTGTGACCCGCAACGAAATGCCCTGGACCGGCATGGATCGCGTCCTGCTGGTCGATACGCCGGGGGTCGGAGAAGTCGACGGGGCCGAGCACGTGTTCATCGCAGCCGAATCGGCGCGCGATGCTGATATCGTGCTGCTGGTGCTGGATGGCCCGCTGCGCGAAAGCGAATTCCGGCTGATTCAGAAACTGGGCGAGATGGAAAAACGGATCATCATTTGCCTGAACAAAACCGACTGGTACGCCGAAGATGATCGCGACAAACTGGTCGGACAGATTGCCGGACAAACCCAGGGCATCGTCCGTGTTGACGAGATCATTCCCGTTCAGGCCCAGCGCGGCAGCCGCATGCGCCACCGCGTGACCACTGATGGGACGATGGTCGCCGAAACGGTCGATGTCCCGCCCGACATTTCTGCGCTGGCCAGCCGGATGATTGACGTGGTGCGGGCAGATGGCAAAGACCTGTTGATGGCCAACGTCCTGCTGCAGTCGCGGGGAGTGCTGGAGAAAGCCAAAGAGCGCGTCCGCGCCGGACTGGACGAACGCGCCTGGAAGATTGTGGAAAAATACCAGTGGGGCGCCGCGGGCATCGCCGCCGTCAATCCCTTTCCGCTGGTCGATCTGGCCGCCGGCGTCGGCGTCTCGACCAAAATGATTATCGATCTGGCCGATGTGTACCAGCAAAAAGTTGACTTGCAGACAGCGTCCAAATGGCTGGGGCAAATGGGCAAAATCCTGGTCACCGTGGTGGGTTCGCAGGGCGCGTCGATCGCCGTGGCGTCGATTGTGGCATCGCTGATCAAAACCGTCCCGGTAGCCGGTACGCTGGCCGGAAATGCACTGCAGGGAGCGATCCAGGCGCTGATCACCCGCTGGATTGGCTCGGTATTCATCGAGTATTTCCGCGACGAAATGCATGCGACCGAGGGAGGCCTGGCCAGCCTCGCCCGGCGACAGTGGCAAACGCTGACGACGCTGGACGAACTGCGAAAACTGGTTCAGACTGCACGGGAAAAAATGGCTGCCAAATAAACCGGCCAATTAAACCGCCCTGTGATCCGCGCCGTTTGCCCTGCGACCATGCGGTTTCATCCCGTCAGGATCTCCTCTCCAGTTTTGACCGTCGGAATTCATGAACGAAATACCTTCCATCCAGGACCAACAGTATCGCGAGGCCATGAGCGCCGTTCAGGCCACGCTGGAAAAACTGCGCGGATGTTCTGGCCGGGAACGCGAAGAGTTGCAAAACGATTTTGCCCAACTCAACGCGATGCACGAAAAACTGACCAGCCGGCGGGTCGAAATCGTGATTTTCGGTGAAATCAGCACGGGCAAATCGGCGCTGATCAACGCCCTGATCGGCCGCGAAGTCGCTTCGGTCGATGTCCAGGGTGGATGGACGCGCGAGGTTTGGGGAACCGCATGGGAAGGAGCAGGGCACCGGATCAGGGGGCTGGAACAAAGCGAAATCGTGCTGGTCGATACGCCCGGCATTAACGAAGTCGGCGGCGTCGGCCGGGCGGAAATGGCGGAAACCACAGCCCGCAAAGCCGACCTGATTCTGTTCGTCGTCGATTCGGACCTCAACGAAGTCGAATATTCGTCGCTGGTTCTGCTGGCAGCGGTGGACAAACCGGTGATCCTCGTTTTCAACAAATGCGACCTCTATTCCGGCCGGGACCGCGAGGCGCTGTTGCAGCGTCTGGGCGCACGCGTTCACGGCATGATTCCCGCGGACCTGATCGTGACCACTTCGGCCCACCCGCGAAAAATCGAGACGATAGTGGAATTGCCCGGTGGGAAACAGCAGACCGAATGGCGCCGCCCTCCCGAAGATGTCGCCGACCTGAAAACGCTGATTCTGGAAGTCCTCGAACGGGAGGGCCTCGGTTTGATTGCGCTGAATGCGGCCATGTACGCGGCGGACAAAAGCGACCGGGTCAGCACCATCCGCGTGCGGATGCGGAAGAAACGGGCGGACCAGGTCATCTGGGGAATGTCCGCGACCAAAGCCTGTGTCGTGGCTCTCAATCCAATTCCGGGCGTGGATGTGATGGGCGGGTTGTCGGTCGATGCGATGATGGTGGCGACGCTGTCCAAAGTCTACGGCCTGGACTTTACCCTTTCCCAGGCGCGTGGTCTGTCGCGAACCATCGCCGGAGCGGCTGGCGTGATCGCGCTGGGCGAACTCACCTCGTACCTGGCCAGCACATTCAAGCTGTTAACGGCGACGCTGGGGTCTCCGCTGACGATGATTCCCCAGGGCGTCGCGGCCGGTTTCAGCGGTTACATTATCGGCCGATCGGCGCAACACTATTTTGAGCATGGCGGATCGTGGGGGCCCCGTTCGGCAAAAGAAGTCGTCCGCAGCATTCTCCGCGAGACCGACCGCGATTCGGTCGTCTCCCATCTGAAAGACGAAATCCATCGCAAACTGTCGCTCAACCGCCACGGCAAAAAACCCGCCGGGAAATAGCCGCCGAAAAAAGAAAAACAGCCGGTCCTCCAGATGCCAAGTCCCCACAGGTTGTCGCTGTCAGAATATCAACCTGTACCATGCGGCAGGTCGCCAGGTTCAATCGCCGCGCGAAGGTAGAAGAATTGTCCCCAACCTGTACGATGGACATCCTTGTCCGTCGAGTCATTTGATGGACCTGGAAGAGCGGCAGTTGATCAGTTGCTACCTGTACGATGGACATCCTTGTCCGTCGAGTCATTAAACGGACTTGAAAATCCATCATACGGTAAGAGTTCATTCGCCGATCGCCTCAATACTCTTCGCAGGCGGACAATTTCTCTACACTGGGCCATGATAAAATTCCCGAGAATATGTTTTTACGGGTAGGAAAACTGTCATTTTCTGCCTGAAGAAAAACAATTTCTGGGGAGAAACCCCCGAATTCCCGCATCTTTTCAACAAAACGCCCTTCAATCCAGCCGCCCGGACGCAAATGTTCAAGCCAGCACGAAAGTACGTTCCGGAAATCTGGAAAATAGGCGGCAGTGAAACTTGACCAGATGCCATCGACCAAAAGGTCGGGATCGCGAAAAGTCCGCAAGTCCAACTGGCGGAATTCCGCGTTCGGAATCTTCCTGCTGTTTGAGTAGGCGACAACTTCCGGATTGTTGTCGACTCCAATCACTCGGGCACCGCGAGCTGCAAGGTCGTCTGCGAGGTCGCCAAGCCACAGCCCAGATCCAGAACGGCGTGTCCATTGACGTCCGGGAGCGCATCGAGGACAGCCGACCACGCTCGCCACGCATACTGTTGCGAGTAAATCTCAATGACGTTCACGATTCCCCCCTACGTCGAATTTGACCGACGCCCCAAATGGTCGATGCGAGCCCCCCCCCGGGGCGTGTTATTTTTTCCCGGCGATGAATCGCTTCATCGCTGCCAGGGTTTTTCGGCTGACGTGGTGTTCAATCCCCTCACTGTCAATTTGAGCAGTTTGGCGGTCGACGCCGAGAGCCAACAAAAAAGCATATACGACTTCGTGCCTCTGTTTGACTTTTTCGGCCAGCATCGAACCTTTTGCGGTCAGTTCGATGGGCTGGTAAGGGCTGGACTGCAACAGGGATTCTCCCTGCAGACGTCGAACGATTCGGGAGACCGTGACGTGGCTGACGTTGAAATGGCGTGCCAGGTCGAGCACGCGGCATTCTTTTTTTTCGGCAACAATCGCCGAAATCGCCTCGACGTAATCTTCCGCGGTTTCGTTTGCGTGATGACCGCGCGTCCGGGTGTAGGGTACCGAGCGATCACTGTAGGCTTCATTCATCGGGGGGTGCCTGCTCCAGTTCCGAAAATGGCATTTTACCGCTTGCCTCCATCCGTAGCCATTGCTACATTGCTATCTGTAGCCATGGCTACACTAACCGGCTGTCCCCAAAGGCGTCAGCCCTATTTTGCGACAGGCTTCGATTCCCTCCCCGGACGAACCCAGCTGGAACAGGAGCATCCGATGTGTCAATCCGCGAAAAAAACAGGTTTTACGCTGGTGGAACTGCTGGTGGTGATAGCCATCACGGGAGTTCTGGTCGGAATGTTGTTGCCAGCCGTGCAGCAGGTTCGTGAAGCGGCACGGCGGGTTTCCTGTGCGAGCAATCTCCGCCAACTGGGGCTGGCAAATCACAATTATGAGGGTGCGTACAGGCGATTCCCGCCGGGGTTTGCCTCAACTGCGACCAGCGACGGGACGGTGCCGCCAGGGGTCCTGATCGATCCTTTGACCTGGAATGCGGATCCAGGCTGGGGGTGGGGAGCGCACCTGTTGCCCTTTGTCGAAGGGAACAACCTGTACGAGCAGATCACTCCCGGCTGGCCGATATGGCATGCAAGTCACCGCGAAGTCATTCAGGCTGAGTTGCCAATTTTTCTTTGCCCCTCATCCACGGGCGAAGTGGGGCCAATCACCGTTGTTGATGAAGCGAAGGCCCCATATTCCCCCGACGGAATCACCCCATTACTCTTGGGGCGATCCCACTATGTTGCCAGTCATGGTCAGGAATCGGCGTGGGGGCCCGAGGCGGGTGTGGACCTGGTCGGACTTGTTTTTACCGACATTTATACTTCCCAGACACAGTCGGTTGACATTTACGGTGACGTTTCCAGCGTCGCTGACGGGCCTTTCTATCGCAATTCCAGAACGAAGATGGCCGACGTGTCGGACGGATTGTCCAATACCCTTTTTCTGGGAGAACATTCCACGCGGCTGAGCGACAAGTCCTGGGTTGGCGTGGTCCCGGGAGCATCGATTCACCCGCGATTTCTGTCACCCGTGAATGGCCCGGACGGGTCGGCCACTCTGGTGTTGTTTCATATGGGACCGTCCGGAGGAGAGTTGGACATCACCGGGTTTCCCATTATCCATCCGGTGAACTTTCCGGCCTATCACGTCGGGCAGATGTTCGCCGAACATCCGGGTGGGGGCAACATTTGCATGGGAGACGGTTCCGTTCATTTCCTTTCGGAGACGATCAACCTGATCACGGCGGCAGAAATTGCCAGCATGAACGAAGGCGAGATCCATGGAGAGTGGCAATGACAACAAGGCAGACGGGATTTGTTGCCGGAATTGCGATCGCGGCGGGAATCGGCATCACGATTTTCCTGTTACTGAACCGGGGCTACGGGCAGATCAGCCCCGGGGCCTATAAAATCGCCGGGGCGCTTTATTCAGTTTGCCTGGTAAAGAGCGAGGCTCGCCTGGACGCGATTGAGCGGTTACTGATTGACCAACCGGCCGGTTCCAGCCAGAACGATTCGCGAAATGCCGGAGTGCAGGCGGCGCCCCCAGACGTGTCTTCAGGTCCGGGCGATTTTTCTGATTTGACGCCGAAAGAACGAAAATGGCTCAATTCCATTGTGCGGCTGGCGCGGAACGAAAAATGGGATTCGGCCGTCGCTCAGCTGCGGAGAATGTTGGAAGACCAGGTGCAAAAGTAGTCCGGGATGCGGCGGCCAGATTCGGCACCTTCAGTCGGGTGCGTTTAGCCACGCAGCTGTAGCGGAGCGGCGCGAGCCGTGCGGATTGCGACGCGGCGCGAGCCTTGCGGTTGTTGCGGAGCGTAGCGAAACGCCTGGGCTGTTAGCCAGTCGGTTTTCTGCCCACGAACCAGTACCAGGGTGTTTTCAGCAACGGCACATAAGGCATTCGGTTGCGGTTCTCGCTGATCTGGACGGGCTCAAACCTGTTCAGCAGAAACGGCAGATGGTCGGGCGACGGAAAGACATTGTCAGTCGCAAACCAGGGCGGCCACAGCGAACGGGCCAGCCATCGCTGCCGCTTCAGGCCCTCTGGCGGGTACTTGCGTCCCACATAAAAATCGACGACACCAATCAGCCCCCCCGGTTTCAGAATCCTCCGCGCATTCTCGATCGCTGCGAACCAGTCCGGAATCATCGTCAGCGAATACGAAAAGGTCACCACATCGACCGCGCCTTCGGTGGGCGTCCAGGTCGTTGCGTCCGCCTCGACGGCTTCGACATTGTCCCAGCCGCGTTTGCTGAACCGGTCGCGGGCGACTTTCAAAAGGCTGGGCGCCAAATCGACCAGGTAAACCTTGTTCAAATCGCGAATTGTGTCGCCAAAATTCTCGAGGTTGGCTCCCGTTCCACCGCCCATATCGACCCAGATCCCACCCGCCGGACGGGGCAGGGCCGCCCACAGTTCTTCCCGTCCCCGCAGCAAACGCCGCCGAAAATCGTCATAGGCCTGGGCCTGGCCACCATAAAAACTCTCCATCCGCTCCGCATGACTGCCACCCCGCACCGGCTTGAGCAGCATGTGGTAGAGAATCTTCATGTCGGAAAAAAATGGCATCGCAACAGTTCCAGTCAGCAGTCCGGCGGCAACAGAATTCAAACAACCAGTTTGGCGATGTAAAAACTGCCATAGGTATGCACGCGGTCGGTGGGATGCAGTTGCCCGGCCAGTTCGGTGTCGTATACCAGCAACGACCGGGCCTTGACCAGTTTCCCGCCATGCTGGACCTGAACCATGTCAATAAAATCCGTATTGAATCCGCCGCTGCGCCAGATCAGGCGGGACTGCGGCGCAGCCCGTTCGATGATCGCCTGCCATTCCGATTCGAGCAGTGGAAAAAAGTGGTCGCTCAACCAGTCCATGTGATCCAGCAGCACGAATCGTGAAATCGTGCCATTGTGGGACTCAAGAAAACCCTGCACCGAATTGGTATGAGTCGAAATGCGGTCGAGCAGTCCCCCCCGCAGTTTTTCGAAATTCTCTTCGCGGAGATACTCCGGGCAACACTCACGGGTGTAGGCACCATTCATGTAAACCCGCCAGAAATAGTTGTCTTTCATCGGCAACCGCAACATGACGCCTTCCAGGCACTGGCGGATGTAACCGACCAGATCGCCCTGATACGTTGACTCGATCTGTCGCCGCTGGGCTTTGGGCACGCCCAGCATCGACATCGTGGTGTCCCGGTTGAGGGCAAACTTGACCAGGCCGGACCAGAATTTGTCCTTGATGTGGCGATCGTAAATTTCGCGCTGTTCCTCAATCGATTCGGCGTTCAGCATGCGGTCCAGTTGCGGGCGGACTTTGATGATCCGGTCGGTGTAGGCTTTCATCATCCGGGCAAAAGTGCCCGAAGTACCGCGGAAATAGAACGAGCGGCGGCGATTGTCGAACCAGATGATTTTCCGGTCCCACCAGGCACGGGACCAGTCGGGCAAAGCAGATCGCAGTTTTTCGCTGTAAATTTTCCGCGCACCGGGAAGGTGGCCTTCGCCAAACATCCGGAAAAAATCCGGAAAATCAAGCTTGCGGATCGCCGCCATCTTGAGATCCAGCAGCGCGTTCTGGCGCGGATTCATGTCCACCGCGTAAACGTGTCGGGGACCGGTCAGGGCGTAATCGAGTGCATTGCAGCCCGCCGAGGTGATGACCAGCACATTCTCGTCGGGACCAAACTCCAGCGCCACGCGGTCCAGCCGGGGGTCTTCCCAACAGGTGTTGTAGACGAGGTTGTTGCGATGCACAGCCGAAAAAACCTTGCGGCTGACCCAGTCAAAGATGGCCATTGTTCAGCAATTCGGGATGAAGGTCGGGAGGATTTGACAGGCGGCAATTGTAACCATCCGCCACGCCACCCGTCGACAAGGGCACCCGCCATCCTGCCGCGACAAACGGGCCTTCCCCACGGTCACCGCCCCGAAGAATTACTCAACGACCGAGTCCCGAACCCGGAAAATTGCCAAAACCAGTCCTTCCGGCCCGACATACTCTTCCAGATAAAACGTGCCCATCACCGTGACGGGGCGAACCGTAAAATCCGTCGATGTGCCCGGTTTCAGCCCCACCAACATGCAGTCGTACAAAGCCGCCTGGGGACCGAAACAGCACTCCTGGTTGTCACGCACGAACACGAACTTATTCAGCCCCGTCTGCCTGAAACTCGGCAACATGTATCCCCGGACACGGATCTTCAGTCCATCCAGACGCCGAACGTTTTCCGACAGCATCCCGGGTTCGTAGGGCTCACCAATGGCGATATCAAATTTGACGTCATCAAAGGTAATTTCGTTGATACCATTCTTTTTGAAA
>JBGSVU010000081.1:0-9740 GCA_041752775.1 Pirellulaceae bacterium
GCAGCGTGTGCAGGAACAGCGCGCCCTTGAAATACATGTCCTGGGAAGGAGTCCGGTGCAACCCGCGTTCGGTGATGACCGGCGAACGGTTGCCCACTTTTTCGCGATAACCATTGGTATAACGCAGTGCGTCGTCGTAACCGAACAGTTTTTCGACGTACATGCATTCCAGATAGGTGCACCATCCCTCCTGAATCCACATGTCGGAAACATCAGCCGCTGATACGGCATTTCCAAACCACTCGTGGCCGCTTTCATGGATGATGATAAAGTCAAACTTCGGGCTGACGCCGACTCCTGTCCAGTCGCGGCCGGCGTAGCCGTTCTGGAATCCATTGCCGTAGGTCACCGCGGTTTGATGTTCCATGCCGGTGTAGGGAACCTGAATCAGTTTGTAGCCATCGCGGGCGAAGGGGAATTCGCCAAAATACCCGATAAAGGCCTCCATCATCGGGCGCACCTGCGTGAATTGTGACCTGGCTTTTTGGAGGTCTTCGGGCAAACAGAAGTAATCCAGGGTCAGATCGCCGAGTTCTTCCCCGAACTGCACGTAATGGCCGACATTGATCGAAACGTTGTAGGAATTAATGGGATAACTGACGTGATAGTCCCAGCGGGTATAGCCCTCGCCGACGGATTCCTTGCCCACAAACCGGCCGTTGGAAACATTGGTCAAAGCATCGGGCACCGCGACGCTGATGTCCATCGATTCGACTTCGTCGCGCCACTGGTCTTTGCTGGGCCACCAGATGCTGGACCCTTCACCTTCGCAGGCCGTATAAATCCAGGGGCGCCCGGCCGGGTCCTCGCCAAAGGTAATTCCGCCAAAGCGTCCCCGCGATTTGGGCTTGCCGGAGTAATAAAAATCGACGGTGTATTCTTCGTCTTTTTTTAGCGTCTGCGGGAAATCGATGAAGACGGCGTTGAGCTCACGCTCGTACTTCAGTTCCACGTCACCGAGCAGTATTTTTTCGACGTTCAGTGTTTCGTACAAATCAATCTGAATGCGGTCGTCGTCGCTGAGCATCCGAAAACGAATCGAAGACTTGCCGGCAACCGTTTTTTCTTCCGGATCGACCCGAATGTCCAGATGGTAATACAGCAAATCGTTGTTGGCCCGGTGTTCGCCGTACGTTCCCCGCAAAATCTGCGCCCGTGTCGGTTCCCGCTGCGCCGATGCGGTTTCGTTTCCGGTCAAAATCACCACGGCAACGACAGAAGCAAACCACAGCATTCGTTTCATGCAAAAAATACTCCAAAAACCGTTTAGAATCGTGGCGAGAGATTTGGGACCGGCCCATCACCCACATGCGCGGAACTGGAATTGTAACCTCGTCCTGCGTTCTGCGTGGACCGGTATCCGGGGTGTCAGGATGAACCGGAATATCAGAAAGAATCGCCGGCGACGCAGGCCGGTCCCCCACTTTGAAGCAGGTTTCACCGGCACCAGGGACGGCCAAAGCGACAGGCTTGGAATTGAGGCCATTGCTGAGGCCATTGCACTGTCGGCGTGGCGCGCGATTTGCACAATTACTGATTCCGGCCTGAAAATCGCTCACTTTGGCAGCCAACCTGGCGTCCGCAACCTGCGTTTCCGGGGCTGCCGACTGTTTGACAGTTCCCAACAATTGACGGGCAATTCATCCACTGTAGCAGAAGGTGGAAGTGGGGTTCGGCGTCAGTGGGACTTCTGGTCCACCACGCAGCCTGTGCGTCTCCATTTCAACACAAAATCCGGTTCCACCTGCCCAAAGCCAACTCTGTCGCCTGACATTGGAGCGTCGATCCCTTAACGGACAACCCAACAATGAACATCAAAAAGCTGAACGATCCGATCCTGATTGCGGCGTGGCCCGGAATGGGACATGTCGCCCTGACGGCCTGCTACTACCTTATGTCAAAACTGAAAATGGAAGTGCTGGCCGAGTACGCCGCGAGCGAACTTTTCGATGTCGATCATGTTTCCGTGGAGTCGGGACTGGTTCAGCCGTTTCGATATCCGCGAAGCCAGTTCTTTGCCTGGCGGAATCCGGCGGGTGAGCGAGACCTGTTGCTGTTTGTGGGGGAGTCGCAACCGCAGGTGGGGCGATATGATTTCTGTCGCAAGCTGATCGACTATGCCCAGCGAGAGGGTGTGACCCGTGTTTTTACCTTTGCCGCCATGGCAACGCCGATGGGTTTGGAGGACGAATCGCGGGCCGTGGGTGCCGCCACTGACAACGACACGTTACAGGAAATGGTGGAGCAAAAAGTTGCCTTGTTGTCGGGCGGCAGCATTTCAGGGCTGAACGGCATCCTGCTGGGCGTTGCGAGCGAACGCAACATCCCGGGCGGTTGCCTGCTGGGTGAAATGCCGATGAATCTGATTAACGTTCCCTTTCCGAGGGCATCGCTGGCTGTTCTGGAGGCCTTTGGTCGCATGACGGGCACTCCGATTGACGTTGGGGAACTGAAAGTGGAAGTCGAGCGGATGGACCAGTTTCTGGCCGATGCCCTGAACCAGCTCAGACTGGTAGAGCAGCAAAATGGCGAGCATGAGGCGGATGAGCCCGATCCGACTTTTGTGCCCGATCCGGCGGAGAATGGCAAACTGACGGCGGAACAGAAGGAATATCTGGAATCGCTTTTTTCCGGGGCCCGGAGCGACCGCTCGAAGGCTTACGAGTTGAAACGCGAACTCGACCGGCTGAATGTCTTCCGGGAGTATGAAGACCGTTTTCTGGACTTGTTCAAATCGGATAACGACGGCTGATCCCCGGTACTTTCCCATTCTCGCCAGACGATGACTTCGCGAGCGGATCGCAATGGTGTTCCAGGGCAGGATGATCCGGCGGCCCCCGGCCCGAAACGGGGGCCGCGGGGGTGCGACCGTTTTCTGGCAGGCAGAGGCTTTCGGATTGCTGGCCGCGGGGGCTACACTTGGCGGACAAATTCTGTCATTGCAGGGAAAGACTTTCATGCCTCACATTATCGTACTGGATGACCTCAGTCCCGAGGGGCTGCAACGCCTGGCCGAATCCGGTGGTATCACCCATTCCGTACAAACCGGGTTGAAGGGCCCAGACCTGCGCGATGCGCTGCTGGGGGCCGACGGTGCCATTTGCCGCAGTGGGGTAAAGATCACGGCCGATGAGCTGCAGGGCAACCGGCGGTTGCGGGCGATCGTTCGCGCGGGGGTGGGCACCGACAATATCGACAGTTCTGCCGCCACACGGTGCGGGATCATTGTGATGAACACTCCCGCTGGCAATACGACCAGCACCGCTGAACACACGATGGCGCTGATGCTGGCGCTGTCCAGAAATGTTGCCCCGGCCCACGCGTCGCTTGTCTCGGGAAAATGGGATCGCAAATCTTTTCAGGGAACCGAGTTGCGAGGGAAAACGGTCGGGGTGATCGGCCTGGGGCGGATCGGCCAGGCGGTGGCGCGCCGTTGCCGCGCATTTGAAATGAACGTGATCGGGTTTGATCCGTTTCTGCCGGGGGAGCGCGCTGCAGCCCTGGATCTGCAGGTCGTTGCGACGCTTGAGGAGCTGTTGCCCCGGGTCGATTACCTGACGGTTCATACGCCGCTGACTGCGGAAACGGCGGGCATTGTCAATTCGGAACGGCTGGGCCAGCTGAAACCAGGAGTCCGGTTGATCAACTGTGCGCGGGGTGGAATCTTTGATGAGGCCGCCCTGGCCGAGGGGCTGAAATCGGGCCGGATCGCGGGCGTGGCCCTGGACGTTTTTGAAAACGAACCCTGCACGGACAGTCCCCTGTTCGGTATGCCTGGTGTGCTGGTAACGCCGCACCTGGGTGCAAGCACGGAAGAAGCCCAGGTTCAGGTTGCGACCGAAGCCGCAGATTTGCTGGTTCGTTTCCTCGTGTCGGGCGAGATTTGTCACGCGGTGAATACTTTTTCCCTCGACATGAAAACACTGGACAGCATGAAGGGTCAGTTGAACCTCGCGTGGCGACTGGGGATCCTTGCCGCCCAGTTGCATGGTGGCGCCATCGAACAGTGCGAGCTGGAACTTTGCGGCAGTCTGGCCGACAGCGATTCGCGGCTACTGTCGGGGGCTTTCTGTGCCGGATTGCTGGGAGGCGTGACCGACCGTGCCAATCTGGTCAACGCCGAGATGCTCTGCGCAGAGCGGGGGACCAGAATCATTCGTTCATCGCGCCGGGAACATGGGACGTTCAACAGTCTGATCGCCGTAACGGTCCGGGGTGAAGGCCGCGAAACCGGCGTGGCCGGGACCCTCTTTGGCAAACAGCTGCCGCGGCTGGTGCGAATCGACCAGTTCCAGCTGGAGGCCTATCTGGATGGTCACCTGCTGGTTTTTCATCATCGGGACGTACCAGGAATTGTGGGCTTCGTCGGTCAGCACCTGGCCTCTCACAACGTGAACATCGCCCAAATGACTGTGGGCCGATCGGGCGATGCTCCCGGCGGGGAATCCGTCGGTGTGTTGAGTCTGGACAGCGGAATTTCTGCGGCCGCGCTGCAGAGTCTGGTGGGTAACGACGACATTCGCTCGGTGCGGCACGTAACGCTGCCGGATTCCCAGGCCGGCATGCCATGGTCCTGAACCCGGAAATACTCTGCCGCGGTAATGCCCAGCAGCTTGCGAGTCGACATCGCCCAGCCCCGTTTCCGGAAGCAGAACATTGAATACTCCCGCGAGCGGAAATCCTGCCGCCAGAATCGTGTCCCGTTTCAACCCTTTCACACAACCGACACCCGGGATTGTCCGGCGAGTTGGTCAACCAGAAAGCCAGCTTTCCTGATGGACCTGACCTGCGATGTACCGCGCCTGAAACTGCTAAAAAACCGGCAGCGGCGGCTGTTGTCCGGTCATGACTGGGTTTTCAGCAACGAGTTGGACCCGGAAAGTCTGCGGGGGCAGCAGCTCGATTCGGGGCGTCTGGTCCATTTGCACGATCACCGCGGAAAGTTTCTGGCGTCGGCGTTTTACAATCCTGCCACGCTGATTGCGGGGCGAGTCGTCGATCGTCGACCGCTGCCCCAGTTCAGTTCCGGGTTGTTGGGTCAGCGTCTGGAGTTTGCCCGCACCGTCCGCGAGCAAATTTATGAGATGCCGCATTATCGCTGGGTGCATGGCGAATCGGACCGGCTGCCCGGGTTGGTGATCGACCGTTTTGGCAGTGTTGTTTCGGTACAGATTACCAGTTCGGGGATGGAAGGACTGCGGGCGGAACTGACGAAGATTTTGCTGGAAGACGATTCAATTGAAGGGGTCATATTCCAGGACGATCTGGAATTCCGGAAAATCGAAGGATTACCGGTTGGTATTCCGGAGCTTGTTGGCAACGTCCCGGAATTTCTGGAGATTCGGGAGGGGAGTCTGTCGTTTCGGGTTCCGGCGACCGGTGGACAAAAGACGGGCTGGTTTTTTGACCAGCGTGACAACCGCATGCGACTGCATCGCCATGTGCGCGGAAAAAGCTTCGCGGATCTCTACTGTTACGCCGGCGCCTGGGGGATTCATGCGGCACATTGTCATGCCTCACAAGTGACCTGTCTGGACAGTTCGGCAGCGGCAATCGCAACCACACAGGAAAACGCCAAACGGAACGAGTGCACAGTCGGGACCATCCAGGCGGATGCGATTTCTGTTTTGAAGGAATGGGCCAGGGAGGGGCGGAAGTTCGACGTGGTGTTGATCGACCCGCCCGCACTGATCAAACGCCGCAAGGACATGGAGGCCGGACTGCAGGCCTACTACCAACTGAATCGGCTTGCCGTGCGCGTCGTCAATCCGGGGGGCCTGCTGATCTCCTGTTCCTGTTCGCATCATCTCCCCGAGGCTGAGCTGATTTCGGTCGTCAATCACGCCGCGTGGAGTGACGACGGCAGGTCCGCAGCCATTCTCGAAATTGGCACACAGTCGAGTGATCATCCGGTCCATCCCGCGATGCCGGAAACCCGTTACCTCAAAGCCCTGTTTGTGCGACTGGGGTGAATCGCAACGCCGTCAAGAAAAGTTCCCCATCGGGCCTGCCCCGATGGAAACGGGTTTGAAAACTGAAGAAAGCACGAGCGGTCCCATTTCCCCACCCCGCCGGAAAAGCGACTCAGGCGGCTCGGGATCTGACGGGTTTGATTTGGCAGCGTCTGGGATCTGCCCATCAGGTCCCACAGATCGCAATTGAATATTGCGACACACTCCCCGGAAACAATTAACCGTAGCGGATTTCTTCAACCGGTTTGGGATCTTTTGAGGAATCGAAGCGTTTCAGCCTGCTGAATTGCAGCGCCACCATGCTGGCATAATACGGATTCAGAAGAATATAGCGGCGCCACAACCGGCCGGGTTCCCGCATCAGCCGGTACAGCCACTCCAGTCCGGTTCGCTGCATCCATCCAGGGGCCTGTGCCAGTTCACCGGCGTGAAAATTGAAGGCCGCGCCTACCGCCAGAACCGGCATGGAAAGTTGTTCGCGAACCTCGTACGCCCAGACTTCCTGGCGCGGACAGCCCAGCCCAACAAAAGTGATCCGGGCACCGCTGTTCCGAATGGAGTCCAGCAGTTCCAGTTTTTCAGCGGCATCAATCCGGCGGAAACGGGAAGGAATACTCGCGGCAATTTTCAGCCGGGGAAAACGCTCCAGCAGACGCTGACCCAGCCGTTCCAGCAACTCGGACGACCCGCCAAAAAGACAGACCGGTTGCTCTTCGGCGGCGGCCTGCTCCAGCACCTTCAACATCAGGTTCGGACCATAAACCCGGTCTTTCAGTCGCGTGCCGTAAATCAGATTGAGCGCCCAGCGAACGGGTTGCCCGTCGGGAACCAGCAATTCCAGATGATTCAGCCGAAAGCGATGTTCCGGATCCATCACACCGGTCATCACCCCATGAACGGCCAGGGCGCTGACGCCCAGCGGTCGACCGTCGCGGGCGGCGGCCATGATTTCACAAGTTGCCGAGTGGTAAGTCGCGGCGGAAATGTTAACGCCCAACAGGTTCCTGCGTTCGATCGCGGGCACAATCATCTGGACGTCTTTTTCCATTCGAAAACAGGGGTAAGCAGGCAGGCAAGCAAGTGCCAGTCCTCAAAAACGGGAGAGACTCGACCCCACCAGTCTATTTCGGACTGTTTTTTCGTCAACGCATGCCGGGATCAAAGCGGATGCCGGTTCCATTTTGTCGCGTTCCCGGGCAGGTGACGGCAAAAAATCGCCCAGCACGATGACTTGGCCGGCTACGACGGACCAACACCTATGTCAGTTTCCACCAGAATTCCGGAACGGAAACCAAAGTCCTGGTCGGAAACGGCATCGTCGTGAAAGCCAGGGAGAAAATTCTGAAAACCCTGAACGATCGCGGTGTGTCCATCGCCGACCACCGGCCTGGTTGGCCCGGTTGATACGACAGCCGGGTGCGAACCTGTTGGGCCGAACTTATTGGGCAGAAGCCGGCTTGCGGCGAAATTGCCAGATGCAAAAGGTGCCGACTATTCCCAGCCCGACTATCAGTCCAGCCAACCAGAAGGGACCGCCCCGGAACCGGCAGAGGACAAATACGCTGGTGCCAATGCTGGCCCACATCATCCCGATTGCGGCAAACCGGGCCCGCAGTGGCATCTCGCAGTCACCGTCGATGTAGTGCAGAAATCTCGCAAAGAAACGGTTCCGGATCAGCCGCTGCTCCAGCCAGGGGCAGCTGCGGGTGAAGCAGTAACTGGCCAACAGCAAAAATCCCACGGTGGGCAATCCGGGCACAAACGTCCCGACCCAGCCGACACCCACAAAAAAAATCCCCAGCGACGCCAGCAAATAACGCCGAACCAGTCCACCCGACGACCTGGCAACTTCAATCCGGCCGGAACTCCCATGTTCGGCAGCTGCGCCCCTGGCCGCCTCGGTGGGGCTGGTCAAACCTGGATGAATTGGGCAACGTGACATGGGAATGCGCAATCAGTCCTTTGGGGGTTCCGGCAAAGTTTTTGGGCAACTGCCCCAATCGTTCCGGTTCTGATAAACTTGGCGGCTTGAAAATTGGATCGGAACAGGGGGCTGAAAAAATTCTCGCCCGGAACAAACCGTTGCAAGTCCGTCCAGTCGTGTCAGTTTAGTTGTTTCCGGCGGGGCCGGTCCAGCCGCTTGATTTGGGAACTCTTTCTCTCGTGAAACATGCTGCGATAGGCCCGATTTCCGTTTATTTCCCGGAGCGGCTGGAAACCAACGACCAGCTGCAGGCTGAACAACCGAACTGGGACATGCGTATTATCGGCTCGAAAACCGGTATTTACCAGCGTTATATCGCCGCCCCGGGCGAGTGCTCCTCCGATCTCGGAGTGGCCGCCGCCCAGCGCCTATTCTCGGAAAAAGGAGTCGATCCGGCCTGTATCGACTACCTCCTGTTCTGCACGCAAACACCCGATTACGCCTTGCCGACCACCGCCTGTCTGGTGCAACATCGGCTGGGGCTGGGGACGCACGTCGGAGCATTCGATTTCAATCTCGGCTGCAGCGGCTATGTCTACGGCCTGGCAATGGCCGACGGTTTGATCCGAACCGGACTGGCCGAGAACATTCTGCTGATTACGGCCGAAACCTATACCAAGATGATTGACCGGGATGATCGCAGCCTGCGTACCATTTTTGGTGACGCCGGTGCGGCGACACTGATTCAGGCACACGACCAGCCCTCTTTGGCCGGTTTCAAATTTGGCACGGATGGTTCCGGGGCCAACACGTTGATCGCAAACTGTGGTGGATTTCGGCCACCCGCAGATGCGATTCCGCCGCGCGGGCGAAAACGATGGCGCAGCGATTTGTACATGGATGGGCAGGCGCTGATCGATTTTTCCGTCAACTCCATCCCGGGGCTGGTCCGCGATGTCTGCGCGGCGACCGGAGTCAGTGTTGCCGACCTGCGCTACCTGCTGTTTCACCAGGCGACCCGGCGGATGCTGGAAGAGCTGCAGAAAACTCTCGGCGTGGATGATGCCAAACTGCCGATTCGCCTGGAAGAAGTCGGCAATACGGTCTCCTGTACGTTGCCGATCCTGATCGACCAGATGCGAAACGACGAAACGCTGGACCGGGATTCCTGGAATATGCTTGTAGGATTCGGTGTGGGCTGGTCGTGGGGAGGATGCCTCTGGAAGGACCTCGCAGGTTAAAAACCTGTCCCAAATGGAGTCTGCCCCCTTTGGGGACTGCAAGTGCTCTTCATTCGAATGCCAGCGGGGTGGCGGCGTTCCTGAAATGGGCCGCCGCCCGCCTCTCCCACTTGCGACGAGGTCCGGTGGGGAATAGTTTTGAACGGGTGGTTCAGGAACCAGTTCCTGCAGACGTCTGGTATTTATTTCCTTGGGACGGGTTTTCATCATGGTATTGACGGTAATCGAGGTGCAGCGACGGGTCGCAGGTTGCGCTACTGAAATCTGTTGTCGAAAACGGTTTTTCGGCCTGGCCCTGATGCTCGTACTTTGCGCGACGTCAACCGCCAGCGGTCAGGAATCGCCAGCCAGCGCTGAAACCCTGCAGACAGTGGCAGAGAGCAGCGACTACACGGCAACCAGCACGACTGCGGAATGCGATGCCTTTATGGAGACCTGTGCCGGTCAGGCGGAACATGTGGCCCTGGTCGAATTCGGAACCACATTCGAAAAACACCCGATGAAGGCGCTCGTTTTTTCCAACCCACCGGTCGACAGTCGTCCGGACGACGGCCGGATCGTTGCCCTCGTGATTGGCAATATTCACAGCGGCGAATGCGATGG
>JBGSVU010000082.1:0-5643 GCA_041752775.1 Pirellulaceae bacterium
TTTCTCAGTCGCGCTGCTGCGGTGGTTGCGGCCAATCGCGGGTTGACTCCCGAATGCCAACACCAGCTGGAAGTATTGGCGTCGCAGATGAAACTTGATCCGGATGAATGGCAATTCTGCCTGGAAGAAGTCCGCGACCAGGCTGGAGACGAGAAACAGTTCAATCGGTATGAACAGGCTTTTCTCGACCAAACCAGCCGCCTGCTCGAGCCGGTTGCGGGCCGGATCCTTTCGTTGGGAAAGGAGCAGTCGCTGCTGGCCATCGCCACGGACAAATTCCAGCTCAGCCCAATTCGGGCTCATCAACTCATTGAAATCGTTTGCGAACAACTGGACGTTCGCCGGATTTCACTGACCGACGCCCAAGCCAGTTTCAGTCAGCTGGCCAACGAACTGGTCAGCAAGTCCGGGGCCGCGCCACCCGAAATTGTCTCGCAGCTGGTCGATGCCGCCAGCGCCTGGGGGCTGGGCCCGGCCGAAGTCAAAAAAATCGTGGGCGAAATCGACCGGTCCAATCTGCGCTCCCGACGCCGACACTGGTGGACTGTGACCAGTTCTCTGGTTCTGGTCTTCGGCGGCGTGGCTGTTCTGGCCATTCTGTTGTGGCGACAAATGTACAACCCGGGCCAGGTGCAGAATGCAAATACCGGCTCAACGGCGATTGCTCCACAGGCCGACCGTCCCGAAAAAAACCTTCCACATGCCTGGTGGCCTTCGCTCGAATTGGCGGCGATCCAGTCTGCGCCCAATGAAATTCCGGGACTCAACGATCTGACGTCGCTGATGGCGTCCGCTGCCGAAGAAGACCGTCGGGCGGGTTACCGACAGGCCATTCACATCGCCCTGGCATCGAACGAGTCGCAACGGCAGACTGTACTGCACTGGATCAAACTGGTTTGGCAACGGGATCCGGCAGCCCCGGACCAGAGCGACATTGTAAAACCCGAAATTGGAGAACTGGAGCGGTTGTCGGAGTCCGTCCCTCGCACCCGGGCGGCAATGCAGCGGGGACTGCAGCTGGCCGGTTTGGTGGCCGATTTCCAGCGTGAGTTTGCCAACGAAGGTGACACGAAATCCGGCGACACGAAATCTGGCGCTGCGCCGGAAACGTCGAAGCAGGGACTGGATTCCATTTTCCGGCGTGGTCGCGAAGCGTTGTTGCAAAACTGGTGGCAGCAGCAGATTTCCAGTCGTTCCGTTTCTCCTGGAGAGCAGATTTCAGCGGTGATCAACCTGAGAGAACTTTCAGAAGGCCTCGTGCCGGAACACCTGCTGCGCAACTGGCACGCGCGGGCGATTGCGGCAATCCTGTCAGATCCAGTCACCAACGACTCCAGTGGACTGGCGAGTGAAGTCGCCGTCGCTGTCCGGCGAAGCGACCGGGAATGGTGGCCCGAATGGATTCGCATCTGGCGCGGGATGCCCGAGAATGGCCTCAGGGACCCTTTGGGGACTGCGATCCTGCAATCCGCTGGTTCACCCGTCGCCACGGGTCAGGAGTGGCGAATTCCGGAAGCAATCGACGCGCTTTCCCGGCAACTGATTGAAGAAACGCACCCTGTCCTCCTGCGCCAGAACGCGGTGGCTGAAGACTCGTTGAATCTCGTCGCCGGGACAAAGCAAACGCCCGCGTCCGAACCCCGGCAGATTTTACTGACGGTTCAGGCCGTGAATGATGCATTGGCAGTGATCGCCCTGATGGATGCCGACCGTTATGGACCGCCGTTTCAACTGGACAGGATTTCGCGAATCGATTTTTCCGGTTTTCCTTCCGAACCCGATTTGCCGCCATCCGGCAGGGCCCGCGCGACCGCGGCAGATATTCGCACGTTGCAGGAGTGCATGACCGAATTGGGGCAACGCGAATCTTTGGACCGTTCCGGATACCGGATTCGGGCCATCGGGGAACTGACGCGAATTGCTCCACGGCTGGAGCGGCTTTCTCCAGACGACAGCAGCGTTCTCGCCAGTTACTTTCTCTCTCCTCTGGATTTGAAGGAATGGCTGGAAGCGGAAAAGTCGCTGCCTGGATTCCGCCTCTGGCCGGATTTTGTCCTCGCTCTGGCCGACCAGATTCCCGACAGCCGCGTTCCGCTGGACCAGGCCATTTCAATCGTTCAACTCGTGGGCGATCCCGGTTTCAAATATTCCAGTTCTGCCCACTGGAGAAATGAATGCCGGTTTGCCTTGCAGCAGAGTGTTGCCCGAAACCTTACACTGCAACTGTTTCAGCAGCAGACTGCGGAACGTCAGCAATGGGAATTTACCCGCTCGGCACTGGCCGTCGCGCTGCACAACCGGCGGGTAATTCTCGGCGGCCCGAGCGGATTTCCGGTGAGCTCTGCAGAAATCGAAGCCAACCGGTTGCTTCAGCATCGCCTGGGAATCACTGCAGTGGATTCAGCCCAAACGATGGCCGAAGACCAGCAGAATGGGGTGCCTCAGGATCTGCAGTCTACGGTCGTGGCCTGTGCTTTGGCGGCCGAAAGTGTCGGCGCATCGCTGCGGCCTGACTTGCCGGATGCCGGGCCGGGACTGGAATTCGATAAGATCATCGCCAGTTTCTCTGCGCCCGCCCCCAGTCTAGGCAAACAGTTGTTGATGATTGAACAGTCGCTGTTGCGACTGGTCACGCTGGTGCGCGAACAAAGAATTGCGGAGTTGTATACGCAATGAGTTTCGAATCCACAGACTGCGGCATGTTCGAATTCGCGATACGTGGTCTACGGTCCCTCGCCTTTCAGGTTGCCACGCCGCTGCTGGTTGTTCTGTTTCAGCTGCCGGACGCGATGCTGTTGGGCGACTGCGTCTGGGTCACAGGGCAAACGGTTCCACTCTGCGGCCGGATTCTGGCAGACACAGAGACCGGAGTCGTGATCAGTCTGCACGGCACAACAGTTCCTGGCGAGGAGAGTCCCACGCAAACCATTCCCCGGCAACAGGTTCGACATGTTTTGAAAACGATCGATCCGGCGCGGCTGGAACGATTGAACCCCGAAGTGCCCGAAGACTATCTGCGATACGCCATCGAATTGTCCGCATGGGGATTTGACCCGTCCAGCCAGGAACTTGCGATGCAACTGGCCGCGATTGCTCTTCATCAGGCAACGGTCCACCCGCGCGTACCGTCGATGCGGGTAGCAGAGCGGACGATTGGGCTGTTGCATGAACTGGCCGTGGCGAAAGGGAATTCCGAATTGGCCGCCCGGGTCCGTGAGTTGGCTCATCAACTGGGCATGACGGCCGGCGGGGCAGGCTCAACTTGGGGCGCACCACAGTCGCTACAGGAGCAGGACCATTCCCTGGACAATGTTTTGCTGGAGGAAATTCGGCGCGTGCGACGGAGGCAAACACCCGCTTCGGCCCCCGGAGAAGACATCGCCAGGATCGAACAGGCGTTGAAGCCCTGGCAACACCTGCTGACACCGACCGAGTATCACGAATGTCGGCAGGCAGAAACCATTAAACCTGAACACCTGCTGCGACTGGTGCGACTGGAGCTGGCGATACAGGCACTGGCCGACGACACACTTCGGGAGATTCCGGAAACCGGATGGTCGGTCCAGTCCCGGTTGCCCGCCGCGGAAATCCCGTTGCCGGTGACGACCCGTAATCTGACGCCGCATTCTCCCGATTTGTGCCTCTGGCGCAACGGCGTCTGGGTCCGGGACAGACCTGGAGCAGCGAGTCGCCGATAGCAAACGGAATCATCTGCCCTGTTTCCGGGAAATCCGTTTTCAGTTCAGCGTTTCGCAGCAAAGGCGATTGAGTCTTTGGCCGCGTGGAGGGGCGTTGGGGGGCGATCAGGCGACCCGGGCGGTGATTTTCCCTTTGGGTGTCCGCAGGTCGAACAATCCAAAGATGTCTTCCTGGGTCAGACGCTGGGCGGGCGGGTTTTCGTTGTCGGAAAGAATTTGCCGGAACAGTTCCCTTTTGCCTTCGAGAACTTCATGGATTTTTTCCTCGATCGTGCCTGCCATGATCATCCGCGAAACCGTTACGCTGCCCACGGCTCCGATGCGGTGAGCCCGGTTAATCGCCTGGTCTTCGATGGCCGGATTCCACCAGCGGTCGAACAGAAACACGTAACGGCAAAACTGCAGGTTCAATCCGACGCTGCCCGCGCCGTAACTCATCAGCAAAACATGCCGCTCCGGATTTTCGCGAAATTCGGCCAGAACCGCATCGCGTCTGGACGAGGGAATCCGCCCATGAAAGGCCAGCGGATTGAACCGCGCGATCCGTTCGGAGATCTGGTCCAGCGACTTGACCCACTGGCTGAAGACGATGGCTTTCTGGCCGCTGGCCGCGACTTCTTCCATGTCGGCCGTCAGCCGTTCGAGTTTGCTGCTGGCGAGGGTGACCGGATCGAAATTGCAGATCTGTTTCAGCCGCAATACCAGTTCAAAGACATGCTTGATGGTAATTTCGTCGCCCATGTCATTCAGCCGCAACACACCGGCTTCTTCGGCGCTGTGGTAACTGTCGGCCTGCTCCGGCGACAGGTCGATGTGTTCGTCGCGGATCATTTTGGGCGGCATGTCGTTCATCACGACATCCTTGGTGCGGCGGATGATATGGTCGTCGACCGAGCTGCGGATTTCCCGGACGGACATGCCGGAAGATACCAGACCCGGCGACACAAACTCAAAAATCCCGACCAGGTCATCAATGCTGTTTTCGATCGGCGTCCCGGTCAGGGCCCAGCTGCGTTTTCTGGAAATCCGCCGGACGATTTTGCTGGTCGCATTGTCGATGTTCTTGATCCGCTGGGCTTCGTCCAGAATCACCAGGTCAAAAGACTGCCCGGGTGCCGTCACGAGGGCTTCATCCCGGGTCAGCAATTCATAGTTCGCGATCCGGACGGGCGCCGTCGCCTGCTGCCACATCCACTGGCGCGTGGACTGGTTGCCGTGAATGGTCGACACGGGAATCTCTGGCGCCCACGTCCGGAATTCGCGCATCCAGTTGGTCACCAGCGGTTTGGGACAGATCAGCAGAATGTTCCGCGCCAGTCCGCTGCGGATCAGCAACCGCACCGTCGTGATTGCCTGCATGGTTTTTCCCAGGCCCATTTCGTCCGCCAGCACAGCTGCATGACGGGTGAACAGAAAGGAAACGCCGGCGTACTGGTAGGGAAACGGCTCAAAGGGAAACTCGACGGTCGTGCCGTTGAAGAGGTATTCCAGTGGCGGCTGCAACAGAAAAAACAGCCGGTCACCGAGGCGGACCATGTCGTTCGGTGGTTTGATCCGCGTCGCTGATTTGGGTCGGGCGACAGATTCGTCCGGACATTTGTCGCGAATGGGGTCGGGTTGGGGATGTGGCTGTCCGGAAGGAAGATTTTCCTGGAGCGGTTTCCCCCGGGCTGGTTTGCCACCAAGAACGGGTGCGCCGTCGAAAAAGTAACTGTGGATTTTCGGCGATCGTGTCCGAATGCCCGCCGAGACGAACTGCGGAACGAGGTTTTCGGCATCAGGCGACAGCGACCGGCAATCGGTGAGCAGCGGCTGGTGCAGGGCCTCGTTCCAAACGGACCGCTCACAGCTGTTTTCGGTTGTGGACAATGGACGGGAATCCTTTCTCGCCGTGACTGGGATTGCTGCCGGAACTGCAACGGGTCATCGCGCCGCCGCGTGGGCC
>JBGSVU010000083.1:0-3952 GCA_041752775.1 Pirellulaceae bacterium
GCGCCAAAGTCCTTGATGCTGCTGACGACGCCGGTATAGATTTTCCCCATCTGGGCGGTTGCTGTACAGGCCTCGACGCGTGCCAGCGCCTTCTGGGCGTTGGCGGCATCTTCCGATGCGATCGTGACGCGGCCCGAATCGTCGATATCGATCTGGGTTCGGGTTTCTTCCTGGATCGCGCGAATGTTTTTTCCGCCCGGTCCGATCAGCATGCCAATTTTTTCCGGGTCGATATTGGTCGCCAGCAACCGCGGTGCGGTCTCGGCCAGTTCTTCCCGCGGTTCCCCGATGGTCATCAGCATGTTCTTGAGGATCTCAATTCGGGCTGTACGGGCCTGGGTCAGCGCGGCGCGAATGATGTCCATTTCGATACCGCGGATCTTCAGGTCCAGCTGGATGCCCGTGATCCCTTCCGGCGTCCCGGCAACTTTGAAATCCATGTCACCGAAATGGTCTTCGTCGCCGAGGATGTCGGTCAGCAAAATCCAGCGGTCGGATTCCTTGACCAGCCCCACCGAAATTCCGGCCACCGGATTGGTGATTTTCACACCGGCATCCATCAGCCCCAGCGTGGCACCACAAACCGTGGCCATCGAACTGCTGCCGTTGGACTCCATAATGTCCGATATCACCCGAATCGTGTACGGGAAATCTTCGGTGTCGGGCAGAACCGGTTTCACGCTTCGCTCGGCCAGCATGCCGTGTCCGATTTCGCGACGGCCTGGACCGCGGTTGGGCCGGCATTCCCCGACACTGAAGGATGGAAAGTTGTAATCCAGCATGAATTTCTTGGAGTACTCGTCCTGCAGTCCATCGACACGCTGTTCGTCGCGGGAGGTGCCCAGCGTAATCGTGACCAGGGTCTGGGTTTCGCCACGCTGAAACACAGCCGATCCATGCACGCGGGGCAGGATGCCGACGCGGCATTCGATGGGACGAACGGTAGTCGTGTCACGCCCATCCGCCCGTGTTCCATCGAGGATCAGGTCGCGAATGACGCGATACTCAAGGTCGTGCCAGGTGGCGCGGAAATGTTCGGGACAGATCGCGGCGGCGGCCTCCGGATCGGGAATCATTTCGGCTTTGGCGCGGTCTTTCAGGCTGCTGCAGGCTTCAGCCCGGTCCTGCTTGCCCGGGATGGCCTTGCAGGTTTTCAGTTCAGCGGCGTAGCGCTCGCCAAGCGTTTTGAGCAGGGTGTTTTCAGCCGGTTTGACAAATTCGTTCTTGGGCAACCTGGTCTTGTCGGCCAGCTCTTTCATCATCCCCACGATCTGGCGAATGTGGTCATGGGCGAACTCAATCGCTGCCACCATTTCGGCTTCGGGAAACTCGCGGGCAAACCCTTCGATCATCGTGACCGACTGTTCGGTGCCCGAGACGATGATGTCCAGATCGCTTTCTTCCAGCTGGTTGAAAGTCGGAAAAACCACAAACTCGCCGTCCACCCGGCCGACGCGGACCGAGGCGACTGCCTGCTCAAACGGCATGGGCGAAATAAACAGGGCTGCTGCCACGCCGTTCATCGCCAGCACATCGGCGTCACTCTGCCGGTCACTCGACAGAACCATCGCCTGGCACTGGACTTCGTCCTTGAACCCCTCGGCAAACATCGGCCGAATTGGACGGTCGATCAACCGGCTGGTCAGCGTTTCCTTGGTGGTGGGTCGTCCCTCGCGTTTCAAAAACCCGCCGGGAAACTTTCCGGCTGCCGCAGTCCGCTCGCGATAATCGCAGGTCAGCGGAAAAAAATCGATTCCCGGTCGCGGTGATCCCGTCGTGACCGCATTCATCACCACCGTGTCGTGATACTGGCACAGCACCGCTGCTGCTGCCTGTTTGGCCAATTCGCCCGTTTCAAACGACAACGTTCCGCCACCCAACTGTTTTTCAACTCTGATCTTTTTCATTTCAAACCCTGACACTCAAAAAAACAAAACAACTCTTTAACAACGCAATACTCATACGGCTTGCGGCATTCCGGTCACCCGCCAGGGGTGAATGAAATCAGGGGTCACAAGACTCCTGCCGCAGAACTCCTGCCGCAAACCCGGGCGGAAACATCGACCAGAACAGTCGACTCGTGAGAACCAGTTCACTTCCCTGAAAACAGCACAACACCATTCGGCAAAAAAGCACCGGAGTTCCCTCGCTCCGCCCACATCGTCCATCTCAATACAACCAACACACTTTCGACGGCAATCGCCGAAATCCTTCCGGACAACAACTCACAGCCGCCATCCATCCAATCCCACACAGGCTGTCGGCCCGTGCTGCTGTACCATCCGATTTCTCAAACCGATTTCTCAAACCGATTTATCAAATATCCGGTTCTGCGGGGCGTCCACGCCCCTTTCAAAAAAACCTGAGACCCGCCGGAATCAACCGGTCCAGGCATCCAACAACCCATCACAAACAAACACCGGCATACAGCCCGAATACCAGGAGCCTGTACCCAAATGGGTCCGACCCTCTCTGCCTTTCCCCGGGGGTCTGACCGCATTGGGGACAGGCTCCAGGGAAAATTGCAAAAACTGCTACTTGCGAATTCCCAGCCGCGACAACATCTCCAAATACTTGTCCGAATCAACTGAGCGCAGGTAATCCAGCAAACGGCGA
The DNA here is from genome assembly GCA_041752775.1 of Pirellulaceae bacterium. Classification (GTDB taxonomy): domain Bacteria; phylum Planctomycetota; class Planctomycetia; order Pirellulales; family Pirellulaceae; genus BJ22. The sequence goes on from JBGSVU010000083.1 coordinate 2,617, forward strand.
CGGCGCGACACCATCGCCAACAGTCCCCGGCGTGTGGAAAAATCTTTTTTGTTGGCACTCAGGTGCCCGGTCAGCGCATTGATCCGTTTGGTCAAAATCGCAATCTGGACTTCTGGCGAGCCGACGTCGCCTTTTTTGCGGGCAAATTCCTGAATCAGACTGGTTTTGTTTTCTTTGGTCAGCGTCATCTCTTTGGCAGTTTCCGACAGTGCATGATATTTCGGGCAACAATCCAGTGAGTGTACCGGAATTGGCAATCTTTGCAAGAATGAAGCCACAAAATGACGCTCTGGGCTGGCAAACCCCCCAGCCTCTCACTTTTGCGGGCTGTCGTGGGCCTAAAAACAACCCGGAAACCTGCTCAGGGCGTTCCATTTCCCAAAAAAAACCGCGGAAAAATGGAATCGCCGCTACCGCAGAGCCCCCACTGATGTTTCAATTTCAGGTGTGGGTAACGCGCGACAAGTCAAATGCTCCGGCCTCGGGAATGAAACTCTGTCGATTCGAACCCGATTGTTCCCTGTTGTCAAAGTTTGGAGTTCAGCCATGAGTTTGATGAAATCGATGGCCGCTGTTGCGGCCGTAATGCTTGTTTGCGGCGCCGTGTACGCCCAGGACGAAGCTGCCCCGGGTCGCGGCGGACGTGGTGGCCAAGGTCGCGGACCAGGTGCCCAGAATCCCCAGGAAATGGGAAAGATTGTCCGCATGCGTCTGCTGCGGGTCGAAGAAGTCCAGGCAGCCCTGGAGCTGGACGAAGATGCCGTTGAAAAAATCACCGAAGCCCTCGACACCCTGATGCCACAACGGGGACGGGGCGGAGCCGGCGGTGATTCCGGAACCGAAGCTGGCGACGACAGTGAAGCCGAATTGAAGCGCAAAGAAGCCGAAGCCACGCTCGAAGAAGCACTCAGCGACGATCAGCGCGCCCGCCTGACCGGAATCATGGCCCAGGTGCTGAAAGGTCGCGCCCTGTCGGACAGCGAAATCGTCGAAAAACTCGACATCAGCGACGAACAGCAGGAACAGATCAAGGAAGCCATGGCGGAAGCCCAGACGAATATGCGCGAAGCCATGCAGGACCTGATGCAGGGCGGCGAACGCCCCGACCAGGAAACCATGCGGGAAGTGATGACCGACCTGATGAACGAATCCAACGAAACACTGCTGGCCGTGCTGAACGACGACCAGAAAGAGGCCTTCGAAGAACTGAAAGGCGAAACCGTTGAACTGCCCGAAGAAGTCATGATGGGAATGATGATGGGCGTGTCCGGCACGTTCAAGCTGTTGTCGGCGTTGACGGTGATTTTCTGGCCGCGGGCGGGAATCTGGATATGTG